>CAYGLH010000138.1:0-8817 GCA_964350535.1 uncultured Ilumatobacteraceae bacterium | reverse complement strand
TGCTTCGGGCCCGTACCCGCCCGAGCGGCCTGGCTCTGCGACGAGCCCGTACTGGACCAGTCCGTCGAGCTGGGACGGGCTCAAGCCGGAGACGGCGCACAGCTGATCGGCGCTCATCGGCGCGGCGTCGGCCGGCACGGTCGGCGGTGGTGGCGGGGTCGTGGCGACCGCCGGTGCTGGCGGGGCAGGAGCCGGCGCGGGTCGCGGCGTTGCGGGGTGCGCAGCGCGCACGTCGCCGCTGGACGACGGTGGAGCGTGCTGCGCAGCACCGTTCGCCGACGAGGGCGTCGGCTCGGGGGTCGTCGGCTCGACGTTGACGATGCCCTTGGGTCGCGGATGCTCGTTGGTCGGGTCGATCTCACCCGAGTCGAGCCGGTCCTTGATCACCTTGAGCGGGAGGTAGTTCTCGCGTTGCTCGCGCAGGATGCAGCGGAGCAGCTCGACGTCGTCGTCGTAGAACTTGCGATAACCCGATGGCGTGCGCTCCGGATCGATCAGCCCCTGGCTCTCGAGGAACCGGATCTTGGAGATCGTGACATCGGGGAACTCCTCGAGCAGGAGGCCGAGCACCTCTCCGATGGAGAGGTAGGTCGCGGTCCCGGGCGTGGTGGCGTCAGGCATCGGCCCGTTCGAAGAACACGAGCCGGAACTTGCCGATCTGGAGCTCGTCGCCGTGCCGGAGCAACAGCCGGTCGACGCGCTCCTGGTTGACGTAGGTGCCGTTGAGCGACCCGGCGTCGGACACCACGTAGCCATCGGTGGTGCGGGCGATCTCGGCGTGGCGCCGCGACACCGTGATGTCGTCGAGGCTGATCTCGCTGTCCGGGTGCCGGCCGAGTCGTACGAGGTCGGTCTCCAGCGGGAAGCGGGCGCCGGCCTGCGCACCCGCGCGGACGATGAGCACGCCGACCTCGATCGGCAACTCCCCCACCGGCACGACGACGTCGTCGTCGGGGCCGGGCGCGTCCTGCAACGGGTCGATCGCGGTCAGCGTGATCGTGCGGTCGTCGAGCGAGTCGAGGGGCGACCCGCAACTCGAGCAAAAGCTGCTGTCGGGAGGATTGCGGTGCCCGCACTGGTTGCAGTACACGTACGAACTCACCTCAGGCGCCCTCCGTCAGGGACCGGTAGGCGGCGGCGTCGAGCAACCCGTCGAGTTGCGCGGGATCCGACAGCCGGATCGAGCAGATCCACCCCTCGCCGTACGGGTCGTTGTTGAGCAACTCGGGTTGGTCGTCGAGGGCATCGTTGGCGGCCACGAGCTCGCCCGCCACCGGGGCGTAGATGTCGCTCACCGACTTGGTGCTCTCGACCTCGGTGATGGACTCCCCCGCGTCGACCGTGCTGCCGACCTCCGGCGCCTCGACGAACACCACGTCGCCGAGGGCGTCCTGGGCGTAGTCGGTGATGCCGATCGTGACGACATCGCCGTCGCGCCGAATCCACTCGTGATCCGTCGAGTAGTGCAGGTCCTCGGGGATGTCCATGTCTCAACCGTACCTAGAACTTGAGGCGGTGGAACCAGTTGACGGTGCGGCACGTCCCGCCGCGACGCTGCTCCGCACACGAGGAATATAGGCGAGGCCCGTCCACCAACTGATCACGAGCCCGGGGATGCCCAGGAGCCAGGACGCCACCCAGAACCCGTCGGCCCCGGGGAAGTCGCTGCTGCCGAGCAGGAAGCCGGGCACTGCGAACATCAACAAGAAGGTTGCCAGCTTGCCCCACCAGGTGACGTCGATGCGCGGCATGTCGAAGACGAAGGTGGCGACGAGCATCATCGCCCCGACGAGGATCTCCCGCACGAGCACCGCGATGCCGAACCACAGTGGCATCGAGCCGTCGGCCAGGATCGCGGTGATCCCGACGATGAACAGGAGCCGGTCGACCGTCGGATCGAACACCTTGCCGAACTCGGACACCTGGCCGAAGCGCCGCGCGACGTAGCCGTCCACCCAGTCGGTGGCGCCGAGCCCACCGAGCAGGAACGCTGCGGCGGCGCGGTTCTCACGACCGAACAGGAGGTAGAGGAACAACGGCAGGCACAGCAGCCGGACGAGCGTGATCGCGTTCGGGACGGTCAGCAGACCCTGGAACATCGAGGGTCGGTCGGGTGCGCCCGCGTCCTGTTGCGTCACGCCGGACAGCGTATGGTGCCGGGCATGCCGAGGAGTCACCATTCTCAGGAGGTCGTCGGTCGATGAGCACGATCTTCACCAAGATCATGCGGGCGGACATCCCGGGCACGTTCGTCCACCGCGACGATCTCTGTGCCGTCTTCATGTCGATCAACCCGATGGCGCCCGGGCACGCCCTGATCGTGCCGGTCGAGGAGGTCGATCACTGGATCGATGCTCCGCCCGATCTCACCGCCCATCTGTTCGAGGTCACCCGCCGCGTCGCGGTCGCCCAGGAGAAGGCGTTCGGGTGTGAGCGGGTCGGGGTGATCATCGCCGGCTACGAGGTGCCCCACATGCACATCCACGCGATCCCGACGAACGAGATGAGCGAGCTGTCCTTCGCCAACGCCGCCGCCTCCGTCGGACGCGACGACCTCGAGGCGTGGGCGGCGGCGATCCGCGAGCACCTCGACTGATCGGGCTCAGCCGGCCGGGTCGACCTCGTCGATCAGGTCGGGTCCGTTGTTGCGGACGTTGTTGACCTCGGTCGACACCGGGTACATCCCGAGCACCTTCGGGTCGGGCTGATCGAACAACGTGGCGAGCTCGTCGAGCTTGTCGTTGGCCGGGTCGAGCCACTCCTCCCACTTCGAACGTGGGACGAGCACCGGCATCCGGTCGTGCACGGGCTGCATCGTCTCGTTGGCAGCGGTGGTGACGATCGTGGCCGAGTGGAGGAAGCGGCCCTCCTCGTCGGCGGGGTCCTTCCATGCGGTCCACAGCCCGGCCACGGCGAGCGGTTCACCGTCGAGCCGGCTGATGAACATCGGCTGCTTCGCCGGTTTGCCCTTCGCGGTGAGTGGGCCGTCGGGTGACCCCGGCCGCCACTCGTAGAAGCCATCCATCGGGATGATGCAGCGCTTCTTCTTGAACAGGCCCTTGTACGCCGGCTTCTCGGCGAGGGTCTCGCTACGGGCGTTGATCATGCGCGACGCGATCTTGCGGTCCTTGGCCCAACTCGGGATCAGCCCCCAATGGAAGGCCTCGACGCGGCGGATGCCGTCGGGACCGGTGACGACGGCGTAGATGTCGTGCGTGGGAGCGACGTTGAAGTTCTGTCCGAGCGTGTCGACGTCGGTCTCGGCACCGAAGTACTCGGCGATCTTGTCCGGGCTGGACGTGGAGACGAACCGGCCGCACACGGGTCAACCGGCGATCGCGTCGAGGTGCTCGTGCACCGCCGCGATCCGGCCGGGAACCGTCCGGTACCAGATCCACCGACCGCGCTTGTCGCCGGTGATCAGACCGGCTTCGGCGAGGATCTTGAGGTGGTGTGAGATCGTCGGCTGCGACCGCTCGATCGGGCCGACGAAGTCGCAGGCGCACACCTCGCCCGACGACGACCTGGCGATGATCGAGAGGATCTGCAGCCGAACCGGATCGGCGAGCGCGCCCAGCACGTCGGCCATCGATTGGGCATCGGCGACGGCGACCGGTTGGCCGGCCCCCGTGCAGCATGACGTGGCGGTGGTGTCGCTCATGTTCGATGTCGACGCTACTCGGTAGGAAGCCGCAACTGCATCCACACCGGACGGTGATCGGACACGTAGTACTTGGTGCACGTACGCCAGTGGGCGGGCCGCCGCTCGTCCCAGATCTCACCGAACAGCACCGCGTCGAAGTCGAACACGCCGGAGTCGGCGATGTGTCGCTGGAGGTGCGGCACGATCGCCAGCTGGTCGTAGTCGCTGTCGCGCGACACGTTCGTCGGCACGCGGGTCTCGTGGGGCGGGATCCTGAGCCCCCGGCGGGTGAGCGCCTCGTAGAGCGGGTCTCCCGGCTCGGCGCGCGGCAGGTTGAAGTCGCCGACGGCGAGGATGTGGCGCGTGTAGCGGTCCTGGTCGAGCCGCCGCAGGTCGCACCACCGGGCGATCGCGTACGCCTCGAGCTGGCGGAGCTCGAGCGATTCGGCGATCTCCGCCGCGGATCCGCTCTTGCCGAAGATCAGGTGGCAGTTGGCGAGGAGCAGATCGGTCGACTCGACGCGGAAGGATGCGATGAACGGGTTGCGGTTGAACCCTTGGAAGTCGCGATGGATGCCCGGCAGCCGGATCCACGTGCGGTCGCTCTCGACGATCCCCACCTCCCCCACCTGCGGCCCGAGCGCCACGCGACGGGTGTCGTAGATGAACGCCGCCCGCTCGTTGTTGCCCGCCGTGTCGTTGAACAGTGGCGCGAAGCGGACCCCCATCAGCTCGACGACCCGATCGAAGTCGCGCCGGTTGTCGGCCACCTCCTGCACTGCGATCAGCTCGAACCAGCTGAGCATCTCGGCGATCACCCGCAGGTCCTCGTCGCGCCGGACGTGCTGTCCGAGGTTGGCCACGTTCCACGTCGCCAGCAGGACGTGACCCGGCGTGGTCTCAGGGATCCGCCGGTCGTCCTCCGGCCGGATTGGCACGTTGTCCCGATGCGCCCGCAAGCGGGCGATCTCCCGGTCGACGTCGTACACGTGGGCCGGGTCGGGTCGTTCGAGTGATCTCATGGGTTTCCTGCGGAGGATCGTACGATCTCGCCGCACTCAGTGTCGTGCGAGTGCCGTCGATGCCACCGTCAGTCCCCGCCGGATGCCGGGCCCCAGGCAGCGACCGCCGCCGTCGCCTGCGCGACGGCGCTCTGGACCTCGTTGGCAAAGGTCGCGTCGGTCGGGTCGTACAGCACGTTGCGCTCATTGAGCCCGAGCGCCTGGAGGGCTCCTGGGTTGCCCGCGCCGCCGGCGGTGGCCATGGCGAAGACGTATCGGAAGACGTCCATCGCCATCACGGTGAACAGCCCCGGCGGGAGCGGTGGGAGTCCGCGGAACTCGAGGATCGGCAACTGCTGCGCGCCCAGTGGATCGGTGTTCTGGCCGTAGCTTCCCAACGACTCGATCTCTTCGAGGTGTGCCGGAGACCGCGATGGGAAGTTCGCCTGCGTCAGGCGATCGGTGCCGCTTGCGATGCCCTGCAGCCAGTCGCGGCGCCGCAGGTGGCCCGTCATCGCCTGGCGTTGAGCCGGCGATTTCGCCTCGGCGGACGCCGGGCCGTACTTGAAGTGATCGTTGTAGATGCCACCTGAGAAGACGTCGCCGTTGTCGGAGATGTTGCCGTTCATTCGCCGGGCGGCACGGCCGAC
The DNA here is from genome assembly GCA_964350535.1 of uncultured Ilumatobacteraceae bacterium. Taxonomy (GTDB): domain Bacteria; phylum Actinomycetota; class Acidimicrobiia; order Acidimicrobiales; family Ilumatobacteraceae; genus CAYGLH01. The sequence goes on along the minus strand of CAYGLH010000138.1, from coordinate 3,523 downwards.
CATCAAGGCGAAGAGGTCGGGGTTGGCGTCGGTGAAGATCCGACCGCCTGCCGGGACGGACCTGTAGACCCGGTCGAACGCGGTTCGCATCATGAACGAACCGGCAATGGTCTTCCCGTAGCCCGCTGCACCTTGCTCGCCCAGGTCGAGATACAGCAGCAGTTGCGTGACGAGCGCGACCATCTCCGGGGTGACCTCGGCTGGTGGCAGCGTCGCCTGGACCTCTTGCTGCGCCGCGACGCGTGCGGTGGTCACGTCGGCGAGCCCGACCACTGCGGCACTCTGGGCGGTCGATCCGCCGGCGACATCGACGCCTCCGCCGAAGAGTTCTTGGGCTGTGGTCGCCGGGTTGGCTGCGCCGGCAGGATCCCGCGAGATGTCCTGGAAGAAGCGGGCCATCGCCGTGAGACTGAGTCCGACGGTCGCCTGCGGCTTACCGATCATCGGTCCACCGGCGAAGCGCACGTATCGACGTGCCGTGGCATTCCCGTGCGGCAGGGCTGCCGCCGAGATGTCCGTGTTCGGGTTGTTGGCGATGTAGGTGGTGATCGCCGCGATCTCGGACAGGGCTGTGGTCAGTTGTCCGAACCCCGCCACCGTGACCGGGAACGCATCGGTCACGAACTCGAGGTCCGAGTAGCCGCTGTAGCTCGGTGCGGCGTAGTTCGGATCCGCCAACGTCTCCTCGTCGGCCTCGACCGTGTACCCGGTCCCGCGCACCAGGACATCCTTCTTGGGCAGTTTCGTGCGGCTGCCGATCAGCCGCGTCTTGGTCGTGGAGATCCTGCCGAGTTCGTACTCGAAGCCAACCTTGCGCTGGACGACCGCGACGTCGGTCTCCGGTGGTGGGGCAAGTGCCTCCGTGCGCTGGCCGTGAGTCCGGCTCGCCCGTTCGCCCATCGCGTCTGCCTCCCGCTCCAACTGATCATCCGCGTTGAGGTGGACCCCTTTCGCTTGGATCCGGGAGGGCACGCGACCCTGGAGCTGTTGGACGACGTGCCATCCCTCGTGCGGGAGATGGCGCTCCTGTCCGGGGGCCACGTCGATCTCGGTACCTCGGGTCATCGCCAATGCGCCGTACTTGGCCGGCTCGGCGGAGTTGCGCCGCACGCGGACAGTTGACAGGTCGAATCCGGACAGTTGCTCGAGGCCGGATCGCAACGGCCCGGGCAGGCCCTCTGCGGCGGGACGGCGCGCTGCGCGCTGCGCCCTGGCGACGCGATCGCCCGGTTGGCCGGTGGCGATCGGGGGTTCGTCCGAGCGCAGTTGCGCAACACGTGGATCCGGTCGCTGCATCTCGCTATCGGTCGAAACGCAGGACCCGCCCAAAGGCGACTCGGAGGAGACGTGCAGGCCGCCGCTCGCACCGCTCCGGCGCCGCGCGGTCTGCCCGGCGAACCGCACCTCCATCCGGCACCCCCTTCTGCTTAGAAAGTAGCACCGAGCATCGATCTCGAGTCTCTCGTCGGGCTGGGGAGATTCGAACTCCCGACCTCTTGACCCCCAGTCAAGCGCGCTAACCAAGCTGCGCCACAGCCCGTGTATGTGTGGACCTGCGACTCTATCGACTGCGCGGGAAATCGGGCGGCGTTCGCACGGAACGCGAACGGGTCCTTCGGCCCTGGCACCAGGTACCCGCTCGGGCGGATGATCCAGGTGGCGCATGGATCGACGTTCGGAGGTCGAGATGCAACGGCGCAGGATCGTGATCGGCAGCGATGGCAGCGAGGAGGCTGAGCTGGCGCTCGCCTGGACGCTGTCGTTCGCCGGCCCGCACGACGAGGTCGAACTGGTCAACGCCTGGCACCTGCCGGCGATCGCGATCGACCCGATGGACCCGACGATGGCGCCGCTCACCTTGTTCCCCGAGGTCGTCGACCCCCACCCGGGCGAGAACGTCGCGCCGTGGAACGACGCGGTGCTCGACCCCCGAGTGACGACCCGTGTCCGCAAAGGCTGGCCGGGGCAGGTGCTCGTGGCAGAGGCGGCCCACGCCGACCTCGTCGTGGTGGGCCATCGCGGGAACACCCAACTGTCGATGGCGCTCGGCTCGACAGCGAACTACGTGCTCCGACACGCGCCGACGCCGGTGGTCATCGTCCGTGGGGACGCTGCGACGCCGCCTCGTCGCGTGGTCGTCGGCGTCGACGACCACGACCGGACGGACGGCGCCGACACGCCGTCGGTCCGAGCGCTCCGATGGGCATTCGGGATCGACGGGATCGAGGAGGTGCGGGTGGTGCATGCCTGGTCGATCCAACCATTCATCTGGGACGTCGTCGCCGACGTGCCGCACTACCTCAACGAGCTCGACGAGGGCGCCGCCGCGGTGATCGAGCGGTGCGTGGACGCTGCCGGCGAGCCACCCGCCGACGTGAAGGTGCACCACGAGGTGGTGCGCGACTCGGCGGCCCATGCCCTGCTCCGCGCCTCGGCCGACGCCGATCTGGTGGTCGTCGGAACGCGTGGGCTCGGTGGCTTCACCGGCATGCTCGTCGGCTCGACGAGCCAGGCGCTCGCGGCGCACAGCCATGCGCCGGTCGTCGTCGTGCGGTGAGCCCCGCGCGCCTCCGGGCCCGAGCGCCCGGCACTCGTCAGTCGTCGTCGGCCATCAGGGGGGCGAACTCGGCGAGGAACCGGATCTGCCCTTCGGCGCCCGGGTAGCCGAGGCGGTCGAAGATGATCACGTTGCCCTGCTGCACGGCCGGTAGCGCCTGCCAGATCGGGTTCGCCTCGATCTCGGCGAGCGAATCGTCCTCGCCCTCGACGGTGGAGGTCTGCATCAGGATCAGGTCGTCGTCGTCCAGCAGCCCGAGCTGCTCGAGCGACAGCCAGGCACGGCCGTTGCGGTCCGGTTCGGCGTCCTCGGCGTCGGGATCGAGCTCGCAGCCGGCGGCCATGATCGACACCGGGATCTCCCAGGGGCCGCTGACGAAGGCGGCGACGGACGGACCGCCGTACACGGTCGCCAGCGAGACGTCGCAGTCGTCGTCGACGATCGTCGCGGCCTCGTCGACGGCGGCGCGGAGGTCGGCGGCCACGGTCTCGGCCTCATCGGTGCGGTCCATCAGATCGCCGAGGGCGAGGATGTGCTCCTCGGTGGTCAACCCGTCGGGAATGACGACGACCTCGGCGAGCTCGGTCAAGACGTCCTCGCCGATCTCGTCGACCCAGAACTGGTAGGTCACGATGACGTCGGGCTCGAGGCTGGCGAGGTACTCCAGGCTCAAGGTGGTCATCGGGAGCACCTCGATCCCGGATGTGTCGTACCCGTCGATGCCCTGGATCCCCGCCGTCTCGACCGTGACGCTCGTGGCCACGGGCACGATGTCGAGCGCCAGCAGGTCGGCGAGCACCCGCTCCTCGGCCAGCGCGACGATCCGCACGCCGTCCTCCGGTGCCGCATCCGGTGCCTCGGTGTCGGCCGGCGGTTCGGTGCTGGGAACTTCGGTGGCGGCCGGCTCCGTGTCGGCGGGTTCGGTGGCAGATGGCTCCGTCTCGACGGGGTCGGTCGCGGCATCGG
>CAYGLH010000137.1:0-8845 GCA_964350535.1 uncultured Ilumatobacteraceae bacterium | reverse complement strand
GGAGATCGCGACGACCGGCTTCAGCTTGTCGGCGGCGAACTGCTCGACCGCCTCGAACACCTCGGGGGTGTAGTCGAGGACCGGCGTCCAGCTCATCGGCTCGATCGGGCCGTCGGTGGCGATCACCGAGGCGACGAGCTCGCGCTGCAGGGCGATGGACTCCTTGATCCACACCTTGCACGCCTCGAGACCGTCGGCGAGGACCTCTTCGGTGACCTTCTTGGCGCCGTCCTCGTAGTAGTAGAAGGCGTTCTCGGAACCGCCCGCCTCGACCATCATCACGGCGACGTCGCCGTCGTCGAGCTCGCGGCCGGCGACGACGAGCTCGAACGTGCCGGCCTCGCCCTCCTCGAAGGTCGGGTGGGGAATCCACTCACCGTCGGTCGAGTACGCCATGCGCACCGCGCCGAGCGGGCCGTCGAAGGGGATGCCGGAGATCATCAGCGCTGCGGAGGCTGCGTTGATCGACAGGACGTCGTGCGGGTTCTCCTGGTCGGCGCCGAGGACGGTGGTGACGATCTGGGTCTCGTTGCGGAACCCGTCGGGGAACGACGGGCGCAGCGGACGGTCGGTGAGGCGGCAGGTGAGGATCGCCTCTTCGGTCGGGCGGCCCTCACGGCGGAAGAACGAGCCGGGGATCTTGCCGGCGGCGTACGCCCGCTCCTCGACGTCGACCGTCAGGGGGAAGAAATCCATGCCCTCGCGCACCGACTTGGCGGCGTTGGCAGTGGTGAGGACCTTCGTGCCGCCGATCGACGCCACGACGGCGCCCATCGACTGCGGGGCGAACTTGCCCGTTTCGAACGCGAGGGTCTTGTCGGTCCCGGACACGGGTCCCGACACGGAAATGGGGTTGGCCACAAGGGCTCCTTTCGGTTCACGCCCCACCCTGGGACGTGGCTTCGTTGGAGCGATCTGGGGCCGGTTCCCAGTTGGCAATCCCGAACGTGGCTGTCGTCGTGGCTCGGAGTCAGCAACCGGCAACCGGCAGCGAATCGCTCTCGACCGGACGTTCCGGTCCACGCCATCGTAGCGGCGAATCCGCTCGTGCCCGACGCCACGTTGACAGCAGGCGGTCGGAGGTTCACGATTGCACGAGGGGATCCGACGCGGCCGTCGACCGGACGCAGTGGGCGCTACGGGGCCATCGCTCGGGCTCCCGAAGGGGGTGGCGACCGATGGTCGACACAGCGATGGACGAGGCTCGCCTCGAGGAGTTCATGGGCCAGATGGTCGGCCACATGACCGGGACCGCGGTGTGCTTCGGGGTGTTCCTCGGCGACCGGCTCGGGTTCTACCGGGCACTCGACGGCAACGGGCCGCTGTCGTCCGACGACGTCGCCACCGAGACGGGCTGCAACGCCCGCCTGGTGCGCGAATGGCTCGACGGGCAAGCGGCGGCCGGCTTGATCGAGTATCACCCGGGCAGCGACGCCTACTCGCTGCCCCTCGAGCATGCGATGGCGCTGGCGCAGGACTCCTCGCCGGTGTTCGTGGCTCGGGCGATGAACGCGTTTGCCGCCATGTTCATGGACATCGACAAGGTCGGCGATGCCTACCGCGGTGACGGCGGCCTGTCGTGGGGCGATCACCATCCCTGCCTGTTCGACGGCACGGAGTGGTTCTTCCGCACCGGCTATCGGGCACACCTCGCGGCGGAGTGGATCCCGGCTCTCGACGGCGTGTTCGACACGTTGAGCGCCGGGGCGCGCGTCGCCGATGTGGGGTGCGGGCACGGGGCGTCGGTGGTGGCGATGGCCGAAGCGTTCCCGAACTCGACGTTCACGGGCTTCGACTTCCACGCGCCATCGATCGCCACGGCGGCCGAGCGGGCCCGCGAGGCCGGCGTCGACGATCGGACGAGCTTCGAGGTGGCGACCGGCACCGAGTTCGGCGGCACCTACGACGTCATCTGCTTCTTCGACTGCCTGCACGACCTCGGCGACCCGGTGTCGACGGCGCGCAACGCCCGCGAGCATCTGGCCGACGGTGGGACGGTGCTGCTGGTCGAGCCGTTCGCACTCAGCGATCGGGTCGACAACATGCGCGACAACCCGATGGCTCCGATGCTGTACACCGCCTCATCCGCGATCTGCGTGCCGAACTCGCTGTCCCAGGACGTCGGGCTCGGGCTCGGCGCCCAAGCCGGCGAGGACCGCCTGCGGGAGGTGTTCGCCGAAGCGGGCTTCTCGCACTTCCGCCGGGCGACCGAGACGCCGCAGAACTTGGTGTTCGAAGCTCGGGTCTAGCGGCGCAGGCCGAGATCGGCGACGATCTTGCGGTAGCGCTCGACGTCGATCGAGTTGACGTAATCGAGCATCCGGCGACGACGCCCGACCAGCATCAGCAGCCCGCGACGGCTGTGGTGGTCCTTCGGGTGCTCCTTGAGGTGCTCGGTGAGGTGGCTGATCCGCTCGGTGAGGAGTGCGATCTGCACCTCGGGCGACCCGGTGTCGGAGTCGTGCGTCTTGTTCTTCGCGATCGTTGCTGCCTTGTCGGGCATCGTTCAGGCCTTCCAGTTCGGAGATGGAGGTCGCAGCGGCACCGGCCGGCACCGTCCTGCATCGCGCCCGCGCCGGAGATCCAGCCCGAACGGACCAGGCAATGCTACGGCGCCGCACGACGACCCCCAACGCCGCACCTGTACGCTCGCCCGACGTGTCGCCAAGGCTCGTGCTGTCCGACGTGTCCAAGGTGTTCGGCGCTGACGGCGGGGGCGGATCGGTCGTCGCTGCGGTCGCCGAGACCACGCTGTCGGTCGGCGCCGGCGAGGTGTTCACGCTGCTCGGACCGTCGGGATGCGGCAAGACGACGCTGCTGCGGATGATCGCCGGACTCGAGCATCCGACCACGGGCACGATCTCGGTCGACGGTCAGCCACCGGGGCGCGCGCGTGGTGCCAAGCGGATCGGGTTCGTGCCCCAGTCGCCCGCGCTGCTCCCCTGGCGCAGCGTTCGCGCCAACGCCTCGCTCCTCCGCGACCTCAACACCCGGACGCGCCCCCCGGACGGCGCGGCCGAGGTGGACGACCTCCTCGAGGAGGTGGGGCTCGCCGGCTTCGCCGATGCGCTCCCCCATGAGCTGTCCGGCGGGATGCAACAGCGCGTCGGGCTCGTCCGGGCCTTCGCCCTCGGGGCCCCGCTCCTCCTGATGGACGAACCGTTCGCCGCCCTCGACGAAATGACGCGCGCAGACATGCGCCACCTGCTCATGCGGCTGTGCGAGCCGCTCGGGACGACCGTGGTGTTCGTCACCCACTCCATCGCCGAGGCGGCCTTTTTGTCGGACCGAGTCGCGGTGATGTCGGCGCGCCCAGGCCGCATCGTCGAGGTCGTCGACGTGCCGTTCACCCATCCGCGGCACGCGACGCTCGAGGACTCGGAGGACTTCTTCCGCCTCACGACGCGCCTTCGCGAGACGCTGCGCGCCGGGAGCGATCGATGAGGGCCCTCCGCAGTGTCGCCGCTCCGTTGATCGGTCTGCTGGTGTTCGCGCTCCTCTGGGAGCTCGCGGTCCGCGTCTTCGACATCCGCCGCTTCGTGCTGTTGGCGCCGTCGGCGATCGTCGACGAGTTCGCCGACCAACCGTCGTTCTACCTCTCCAATGCCGCCGTCACCGGACGACACATGCTGATCGGTCTGTCGATCTCACTGCTCGTCGCATTGGTCGCCGGGTCGCTGATGGCCGCGTCCCGGTTCCTCGAGGAGGCGGCGCAGCCCGTGCTGGTGCTCATCCTGGTGACGCCGTGGGTGGCCTACATGACGTCGGTGGTCATCTGGCTCGGGTTCGGTGAGCAGCCGATCCTGTTCATGGTCGCGTTCACGTCGTTCCCGGTGTTCGTGTTCGGTGTCGTCGGCGGGTTGAAGTCGGCCGACCCCGCCGCGCGCGAGTTGTTCGCCAGCGTCGAGGCCCGCCGCTGGGAGGTGCTCTGGCGGTTGCGCCTCCCGGCCGCCATGCCGTCGGTGTTCACCACCGCGCGGTTCGCCCTGGGCCTGGGTCTCGCCGCCGCCTACTTCGCCGAAGGCTCGGCGCTGCAGATCGACGGCCTCGGAGCGATCGGTCGACGAGCCGCCCTCGACCAGACGAGCGGCGCCGAGGTGCTCTGGACGACGATCGCGTGCTCGGCCGCCCTCGGCATCGCCGGGCTCGTCGTCGTGTCGGCGGCCGAGCGCACGCTGCTCAGATGGCACGCGTCGCAGCGCTGATCGGTAGGGTCCCCCGATGCGCTCAGCTCCCCTCGCACTGCTCGGCGCCGTGGCGGTGGCGATCACCGCCTGTGGCAGCGACGACGACACCGACGATGCAGGTGACACCACGACGCCGGCGAGCGAGGAGGCCACCGACACCTCGGAGACCCCGCCCGATGGAGAAGCCGGGAGTGCCCTGGTACCCGGGATCGAGGTGACCGCGGGCGCGCCGTTCCCCGACGAGCGGTGTGCACTGAACGAAGAGGCCGGCACGATCACGTTCCTCACCGGCTTCGACTTCGCCGCGGCGTCGTCGATCGTCGATGTGATCGTGGCCGAGCAGGCCGGCCTCTACGACGAGCTGTGCCTCGACGTCGAGGTCCGTCCGAGCTTCTCCACCGCCAACTATCCGCTGATCGCCGAGAACCAGGCCCAGTTCGCCTCGGGTGGCTCGTTCAGCGAGGTCGTGCAGTTCGCCGCCGCCAACGACGCCGACTTCCGCGCCGTGTCGGTCGAGGGCCGCACCCCGATCGACGTGCTGATCACGAAGACCGGCGTGATCACTGCGCCGGCCGATCTCGAGGGCATGACGCTGGGCGTCAAGGGCAAGCTGCCGTCGAGCATCGCGGTGATGTTGCTCGAGGAAGGGCTCGCCGAGGGCACGGACTTCGACACCGTCCTGCTCGACGGCTTCGACCCAGCCGCCCATATCGCCATCGAGGCGATCGTCGGCTTCCCCGGGTGGAAGAGCAACGAACCGGGGCAGCTCGAGCGCGCCGGGATCCCGTTCGACGCGTTCGATCCGGTCGACGTCGACATCCCGGGGTCGTTCGGCGCGATCTACACGAACCAAGCGTTCCTCGACGAGCACCCGACCGCGGCGGAGGACTTCGTGCGGGCGACCATGCGCGGGCTCGCCGACGCGGTGGCCGATCCGACCGCCGCAGCCAACACTGCGGTCGACCTGATCAACGAGAACGGCAACCCCAACTTCCTGTCGCCCGAGGGCGAGGTGTTCCGCTGGGAGACCGAGTCCGCGCTGATCACCGAGACGACACCCGACGGAACCCCGCTGGCGATGCCGACCGTGGAGGATCTGCAGGTCGAGCTGGACACCTACGCCGGGATCGGGCTGTTCGGCGAGGGGGCCACGGCACCCGACGCCGCGGGCTACCTCGCCCTCGGCCCGATCAGCGCGGTGTACGACGACACGGCCACCGTCATCTGGCCCGGCTGACCCGAACCTGTTACATCGGGGTCTGACACCTTTGTGACAGGTGGCGTTACTGGGCGAGGGCGTCGCGGGCGTGCTCGACGTCGAGGCGGAGTTGGGCGATGAGGGCGTCGACCCCGTCGAACTTGCGCTCGCTGCGGAGGAACGTGGTGAAGCGCACCCGGGCTGCCTCGCCGTAGAGGTCCCCGTCGAAGTCCAGCAGGTGGGCCTCGAGCAGTGACGAGTCGGCGTGCTCGTAGAAGGTCGGGCGGCGACCGAGGTTGATCGCGCACCGGTGCGTCTCGCCGTTCGGACGCTCGTACCAGCCGGCGTACACGCCGTCGGCCGGGAGGCACATCGCGTTGCGCACCTCGACGTTGGCCGTGGGGAAGCCGAGCAGCCGACCGCGCTGATCCCCCGTGACCACCGGGCCACGGGCTTCGTACTCACGACCGAGCATCTCGTTGGCCCGGCCGATGTCGCCCCCGGCGAGCGCCCGTCGGATGGCGGTGCTGCTGACCGGCTCGTCGATGCCGTCCTCGCGGGCGACCAAGACGAGCGGTTCGACGTCGAACTCCTGCTCGGCCCCGAGCTTGCGCAGGAGGTCGACGTTGCCGTCGCGGTGTCGACCGAAGTGGAAGTCCTCGCCGACGACGATGACCCGCGTGCCCAGCCCGCGCACGAGCACGCGGTCGACGAACGACTCCGGTGTCTCCGCTGACTGCGCAGCGTCGAACGGCACGACGACGCACGCGTCGACGCCGGTCGACTCGAGCAGTTCGAGCTTCTGGTCGAGCGTGGTGAGTAGCTTCGGCGCCGACTCCGGCCGGACCACCGATGCCGGGTGCCGGTCGAAGGTGACGACCGCCGAGACCGCCCCGAGCTCGCCGGCGCGCCGGCGCACCTGCTCGATGACCGCGCGGTGCCCGCGGTGGACACCGTCGTAGGCGCCGATCGTGATGACAGCCCGCTGGTCGGGCCAGGGCGCCGGGTCGAGGGTGGTCACGGTTCGCACGATCAGAACGCTATCCCTGTCGCCGGGCCGTCGGCAGCACCAGAGCAGGCTTGATGCTGTCGGTGCGGAACCGCTCGTAGACCGCCAGGATCTCGCCGTCGCGGTCGAACACCGCCCACGGCCCCGCGCCCTCCCATGCCGGGAGGACCCGTCCGTCGGCGATCAGTGCCGCGGTCTCGGCGTCGACGTCGACGCGCGCCATCCCTCCGACAGCCGTCGCCACCGGGAGCAGCTCGCACACCTCCGGTGCGGCCGCCTGGTCGATCGTGAACGAGCCGACCGCCGTGCGCCGGAGCGCGGCGAGATGCGCACCGCCGCCCAGGGCCGCACCGAGGTCGGCGGCGAGCGTGCGGATGTACGTGCCGGCGGAACACTCGACCTCGATGAGGTACCGCAGCGGGTCGTCGGTCGGGGTCACGTCGAACGCGTGGATCGTGACGGGCCGGGGCTCCCGCTCCACCTCGATCCCCTCGCGGGCCAACTCGTGGAGGCGCTTGCCGTCGACCCGGATGGCCGACACCATCGGGGGGATCTGCTCGATGTCCCCGGTGAGCCCCTCGGCGGCGCGACGGACCTGGTCGGCCGTCACCCCCGCCATGTCGTGGCGGGCGGTCACCTCACCCGCGGCGTCGAGGGTCGAGGTCTCGATGCCGAGCACCACCTCACCGACGTAGCGCTTGCGGGTCTTCTCGACGAAGCGCAGCAGCTTGGTCGCCATGCCGACGGCGACGACGAGCACGCCCGTGGCGTCGGGGTCGAGCGTGCCGGCGTGGCCGACCTGGCGCTCGCCGAAGCGCTTGCGCAGCATGCCGACGACGTCGTGGCTCGTGACGCCCGCCGGCTTGTCGACCACCGCCACACCATGGGTGGTCGGTGGTCTCCGACGGCGACCCATCAGCCGATCGTCACTCGGCCGGCGACGGTCCCCCGTCGCGCTCGCGATCGGCGCGGAGGATGTCGTCGATGCGTTCCGCCGACCGGATCGCATGGTCGGGTTGGAACGACAGGATGGGCGTCTTCTTCGCCCGGATCTGCCTGCCGATCGACGACTGCAGGCGGACACGGTGGTCGTCGAGCGCCTCGAGGATCTCGGCGTCGCCGTCCTCCCCCGACAGCGAGTCGTAGAACACGATCGCCCGGTTCAGCTCGACGTCGACGTCGATGCCCGTGACCGACACGAACGACAGCCGCTCGTCGTCGATGCGGACCAGCTCGTCGGCGATGATCTCGCGCAAGGTCTCGCCGACGCGAGCGCTGCGATCGTACGGGCGGCCACCACGACGGCTCCCGCCGCTCTTGCCGCGGCGGCTCACGTGAAGTCCAGATCGTCGCGGAAGCTGCGCTTCAGCTCGGCCACCCGCGAACCTGCGAGGGTCTCGACCGCGTCCCAGAGACGGACCGCCTCCTCGCCACGCGGCGCCTTCGAGATCACGGGTCCGAAGAAGCCCATCTCCTGGTCGGTACCGGGACGGTAGGCGAGGATGGGCGTGCCCACGTCGTCGCCGGCGCGCGAGAGGGCGAGCTCGGTCTCGGAGCGGAGGTACGCGTCGTGCGACTCGTCGTCGACGGCGTCGGCAGAGGAGACGTCGAACCCCGCCTCCTTCAACACGCCGGTGTAGAACGCGTGGGCGTCGACCTCCTCGTCGCGCTCGCGCAGGTCGCGCAGCGTCCCGTCGACGTGGATCGCCGTGCCGGCCGCGGTGTACCAGCGGCCGACCGCGCTCGGGTCGTCCTGCCCCTCGCCCTGGCGGATGGCGTCGGCGATCCGCAGCCCCTGGTGGCCGACGAAATGCGCGGCGCGGTACTTCGGCGTGTACCAGTCCGACCCGATGCTCTTCTCGTTCAGCATCCACAACGAGATGAACCGCCAGTTCACCTCGTAGTCGCGCTGCTCCTGCACGTGGGTGACCCAACGCGAGGTGATCCACGCGAAGGGACAGACAGGATCGAAGTGGAAGTCGAGATCGGCAGCCATGACCTCACGCTACCGGTGGGTCGGCGCGGCCCGAGGGCCGCAGGGCTACGTGCGTTCGATCTCGACGTCGTCGTAGGTCTCGATGAGGTCGCCCGGCTTGAGATCCTGGAAGTCGGACAGGCCGATGCCACACTCGAAGCCCTCGCGGACCTCGCGGGCGTCGTCCTTGAACCGCTTGAGCGACGAGATGTCGCCCTTCCAGATGATCGTGCCGTCGCGCAGGAAGCGCACCTTGGAACCGCGCGTGATGACGCCCGAGCGCACGTAGCACCCGGCGATCGCACCGATGCGCGGGACACGGAAGATCTCGCGCACCTCGGCCTCGCCCGTGACGACTTCTTCGTACTCGGGCTCGAGCATGCCGACCATCGCCTGCTCGATGTCCTCGAGCAACTTGTAGATGATCTCGTACGTGCGGATCTCGACCTGCTCCTGCTCGGCCAGCTTGCGGGCCT
>CAYGLH010000136.1:0-8876 GCA_964350535.1 uncultured Ilumatobacteraceae bacterium | reverse complement strand
CCGGCGATGGACTGGATCTGGGACTCGGGCATCATGCCGATGGAGACCCCGGTGTGGGTCCACGGCGGCTGAGCACCACCGACAGCACCCCGTTCTCGTCCTGCTCACCGAAGTTGTCGGTGAGGTTGTCGATGCGGTCGCCGATCCAGTCGAACAGGCTGGCCTGGGCGAACAGCTGGAAGCCGAGCCACAGCAGGAACAACACCGACAACAGGCCCAGCGCGATCTTGATCCAGCGCATCACCCGGGTGCCGTAGTCGGTGATCAGCGGGGTCACCGACCGCGCCGCGGCCTGCGCTCGTTGACCGAACACCTCAACCGCCCGGTCGACCTCGCTGCGCGCCACGTCGCGCACCTCCGAGATGATCTGCTGCGTGTCCTCCCGGCTGAGCCCGCCGGGTGTCGACATCGGCGAGCCCGCCGCGGCGCGGACGGCCTCGGCGCTCGGCATCGGCACCTCCGGCATCTCCACGTCGGTCGGTCGCGGCCGACGGATGTCGGTCCAGTCGCCGCCGTCCCACCAGCGCAGGCGGCTCGGCAGCTCGGGATCTGGGTACCACCCGGGCTGCGGGGCGTCGTCGCGCCGCATCGCTACCTCCGGTGACCCGGTCGACAGATCGAGCGCTCGACGGTCATCCGCTCACCCTCGCCGGAGCCGATCGACGTCGGGCGGCGGCACGTCGACGCGTTCGCCGTCGTCGGGGATCGGCAGGCCTTCCTTCGGGCGCACCTCGTCGTCGTCGTCCTCGGCACGGGCCGTCTCGGCGAGCGCCGCGACGGTGCCGAGCAGTCCGGAGAACTCGGCCGGGATCACCAGCTTCGTCGCCCGGCCGTCGCCGATCTTCTCCAGCGCCTGGAGGTACTCGACCGTGAGCACGTTGTTGTCGGCGTCGGCTTCCTTGATCCCCGTGAGGCGGGCCTTCGCCGCCGCGCCCTCGGCCACGCCGAGCAGCTCGATGCGTAGCTTGTCGGCCTCGGCGCGCAGCTCGATGGCGCGGGCGTCGCCCTCGGCGTCGAGCACGGCCGCCTCCTTGCGACCCTCGGCGGTGAGCACCGCCGCCTGCTTCTCGCCGTCGGCCCGGGCGATCGCCGCCTCCTGGTAGCCCTTCGCCTCGGTCACCGTGGCACGCCGGTCGCGCTCGGCGCGCATCTGCGCGTGCATCGCCGAGACGACTTCGGGCGGCGGGTCGATCCGCTGTATCTCGACGCGTACGACGCGCACGCCCCACTTGTCGGTGGCGTCGTCGAGCACCTCGCGCAGTTGCGTGTTGATCGTGTCGCGCGACGTGAGGGCCTTGTCCAGCTCGAGGTCGCCGATCAAGTTGCGGAGGTTGGTCTGGGCGAGCTTGGTGATGGCGGTGAAGAAGTCGGCCACGTTGTACACGAGCCGCTGTGGATCGGTGGCCTCGTAGTACACCACTGCGTCCACCGACACGACCACGTTGTCCTGCGTGATCACTTCCTGGGGTGGCACATCGACCACCTGCTCGCGCATGTCGATCAGCTGCATCGTCTCGATGAACGGCAGGATCAGGTTGAGTCCCGGGTCCTTGGTGGCCTTGTACTTGCCGAGGCGCTCGACGAGCCCACGCTGGAACGGGCGGACGATCTTGACCGAGATGACGAGGACGATGATGCCGAGCAGGGCGACGACGCCGACGACGATGGTGATCGGGTTCATGTGGTCTCCTGGTTCTCCGCCCCTCCGGACGAGTTGACGTCGACGGGCTCGACCACGACGCGGGTGCCCAGCATCTCGAGCACCTTCACCCTGGTGTTGACCGGGATGCCGTCGTCGCCGGCGGCGAGGGCACCCCACACCTCACCCTGGATCGTGACGCGACCCTTGCGGCTGCTGTCGTCTGGATCGATCTCGGTGGTGACGATGCCGACGAGGCCGACGAGGCGGTCGGCGCCGACCCCCGGAGCGATCTCGTTGTTGCCGGCGAACGCACGCGCATACCGGTAGAGCGCGATCCACAACACCGCGCCACCGATGACGAAGATCGCCCACTGGACCTCGATCGAGGCGTCGTAGAAGCCGGCGAGCGAGGCGGCGAAGCCGGACACGGCGAACGGCAGCAGCACGAACGATCCGGCGAGCACGGTGAGCTCGATGAGGGCGAACAACACGGCGACCGCCAACCACACCCACGGCCAGACATCGAGATCGATGCCCAGGTCGAGCGTCGCACCGAGCATGGGCCCACCCTAGTTCCGCGCCGTCGGGGCGCACCCGCGACCACTAGACAGGGGGCACATCCGGAGGAGCTACGTCGCATGAACAAGACCATCACGCTCGCTGTCGTCACCGCCGCCGTCGGCGGGGCGGCGCTCGCCCGTCGCCATCAGCGGATGGGCGACGTGGCGCCGGAACTGATGACGCCCGTGCTGTACGTGCCGATGTCGTTGCGCGGGGAGGGGATGCTCGGCGTCGCCCGATCGTCGATGGAGCGTCGGGACACCAGCGCCCAGCTCCCCGACGGCATACAGATCGAACGGCGCACGGTGCCCGGGCCCGACGGCGCCCCAGCGGTCCCGATCGTCGTCTATCGCCCGGACGGTCACCAGGTGCCGAGCGGCGCGCTCGTCTGGTTCCACGGCGGTGGGTTCGTGATGGGCGCAGCCGAACAGGACCATCGCGTCTGCGGCGCGGTCGCCTCCCGCCTCGGCGTGATCGTCGTCAGCGTCGACTATCGCCTCGCGCCGGAGGATCCGTTCCCCGCGGGGCTGGAGGACGGCTACGCCGTGCTCAGCTGGGTGCACGACCAGGCCGACGGCCTCGGCGTCGACCCGGCGCGCATCGCGGTGGGCGGCGGGAGCGCAGGGGGTGGCTTGGCGGCGTGCCTCGCCCAGCTCGCAATCGACCGCGCCGGGCCCGCGGTGGCGTTCCAGCTGCTGATCTACCCGATGCTCGACGACCGCACGGTGCTGCGCGACGACCACGACGCCCTCGTGTGGACCCGCCGCTCGAACGCCTTCGCCTGGACGGCGTACCTCGGTGGTCGGCCCGACGCGGCCGACGACCGCGCCTACATCGCCGCCGCCCGCCGGGAGGACCTCACCGGGCTCCCGCCGGCATGGATCGGGGTCGGCGACATCGACCTCTTCCACGACGAGGACTGCGCCTACGCCGACCGCCTCCGCGCTGGCGGGGTGGGGTGCGACCTGCACATCGTCCCCGGCATGTACCACGCCGCCGACCTCGTCAGGCCGGACGCGCCGTCGATGTCGGACTTCCTCGATCGCGCCATCGCCGCGCTCGGCGCGGCGATCCAGCCGAGCTGAGCGTTCAGTCAGCCCGCCGGATGCGCAGTGGCGTGGTGCGGGTGCTGGTGAGGCAGGCGCCGGTGTCGAGGTCGAACCGCCAGCCGTGCAGCGTGCACACGAACTCGCACCCGTCGATCTCGCCGAACGCCGCCAGATCGGCGTCGCGGTGCGGGCACCGTCGTTGCACGATGTAGTCGCCGACCCGGATGTCGTCCTCGCCGGTGTGGTCGGCGTCGGCCCCCTCCAGCTTGCGCACCACCTCGGCCTCGGCGCGCTTCATCCGCTCGGCGGACAGCGACTTCAAGAAGTTGTAGACGTACTCGTTGAACTCGCTCGCCCGCCAGGCGGTGAAGCGGCACGACAAGAGCAACGAGTTGCTCCAGTCGATGGCCCGCCGGGCGGTGACCGTCTCGACGAGCGGTCGCGGGATGTCGAAGCGGAAGTCGAACGGCTCGGCGGCGTGTGCCCGCACCTCGCCCGCCGGGAAGTCGACGAGCACGTCGAGCGACGACCCGTCGGCGTTGATCGCTCGGATCAGCACGTTGGTCCCCACCTCGGTGCAGAGGGTCGGGGCCATCGCCAGCAGCGGCTCCCACCACTCGCGCAGCGTGGTGAGGAGGTCGGTGGACGGCGGGTTCCAGCCGGCCTTCAGGTCGTCGAGCCACGCCGTCCAGTCGGCCTGGTAGCGGCGCAGGTAGGTCGCCTTGTCGGCGAAGATCGCCTCGACGTCGGCGGTCGGCATCGGATGCGTCACCGACACGTCGTCACGGGTGACCTCGATCGTGGTCCCCGGCACGTTCATCACGCCCCGCCGGCCCTCGGCATCGAGTCGGGCGAGGAAGGCGGTCTGGTCGGGGAAGATGCTCAGCTCGCTGCCGTCGATCATGTTGAGGCCGAACAGGTCGTCGTCGAGGAAGCACGGCGGGCCGGCGCTCGGAACGATCGCCCGGGCATCGATCTTCTCCACGTACCGCATCGCCCGGGCGAACTGTGCTTCGACCTTGGCCTCGCACAGCTGCTTCTTCTGTGCGTCGGGCATCTCGTACACCATCGGGTACCAGATCGCCCCGGAGAACTGCAGCCAGTGGAGGTCGACCGGTCCGTGGGCGTTGAGCTGGCCGAGATCGTTGGTCCGGCAGTCGTTCTGGTTCACGAGGATCGACTCGCCGTCCATCACGACCAGCGCGGAGTCGCCTCCCGGGCCGTCGGTGATCGACGACTCGATGTGGATCGCCACCTTCAGCCCCGGCGCGACCTCGAGCTCCTCGGTGTCGGTGGTGCGGATGAACTCGGTGAAGCCGAGCGCGGCGAGCGTGCGCTGCTGCTCACGCGTGGGATATCCGGGCAGAAGGATCGGGATGTCGCGGCGCAGGTGCTCGCGCAGCCACGGTTCGTCGTGGTGGTCGCCGTGGAGGTGCGACACGTAGAGGAAGTCCGCGTTCTCGATCCGCTCGCGCAGGTCGTCGCTCAGCTGATCGTTGCGGGGAAACGGGAACCACGACCCGAAGAACGCGGGCACGAACCAGGGGTCGCACAGGATCGACCCGGCGTGCGTCTCGATCAGGATCCCGGCGTGACCGATCGACGTGGCGCGCATGGTTCAGATGCTACGGAGTTGCCGCGCGGGCTCGGCCCCGCCGTCCGAACTTCCTAGGCGACCGGCGGGTCGGTGTACTGCTGACCGTCGCGCGAGACGTGTTCGGTCCACTGGTTGCCGTCCCAGTACCGGAGCTCGAACCGACCGGACGGGTCGGCGTACCAGCCGGCCGGCACGGTCGATTCGGCCGCTGCCGGTGCAGGCTCGGGCTCGGGCGTGGGCTCGACGGCGGGCGCTGCGGCGGGAGTGGCCTCTGCGGCACCCGGATCGACGGGTGAGCTGGCGGTGGCGGCGCCGACCGCGCCCCACCCGGCCGGCTCGTCGACCGGTGAGGCCGCAGGTGTGTCCGCCGTGGCGGTGGGAGCGGCCGCCGCACCAGCCGCGGCGACGCCGGCGGGAGCGGTGGTCTCGGTGCTGTCGGCGGCCGGGGTGTCGGTGGCGGCGGGCGCTGCCGTCGCTCCGTCGGTGTCGCGTGACAGGTAGGCCACGACGTTCGGACCGGCGGCCACGATCGACACGACCGACCATCCCTCGGCGGCCTTGTCGTTGAGAAGTGGGGTGAGTGATTCGGCGTCGTACGCCGATGCGGCGACCGTGGAGAACTCCTGCATGGGCGTCACGATAGACGACAGCTCGCCCCGCGCGGCCGCTGCCCACCGATGCGTCGACGGCGCGGCGGGGGCCGTCAGCGGACGCGGGCGCGCAGCGCTTCGACCCAGTCGTCGGCCTCGCGCCAACGAGCGTCGGCGTGCTCGCGGGCGCTCGCCGCGTGGGCGCCCGCGGTGGGATACGAACCGAGGAACTTCACCCCGCCCTGTTTGGCGTGCAGCGCGCGCACCGCGTCGGCGAGCAACTCCTCGCTGATGTGGCCCTCGGCGTAGACGAGGAAGCAGTAGTCGCCGAGCCCGCCTTCCTTCGTGGGCCTGCTGAACAGGTTCGACAGGTTGATCCGTCGGGCCGCGAACTCCTGGAGGATCGAGATCAGGCTGCCCGGCTCGTCGGCGCGTTGGTACACCACGAGGGCGGTCTTGTCGTGCCCGCTCGGCGCCGGGATCCCGTCGCGAGCGACCAGCACGAACCGGGTCTGGTTGTCCTTGTGGTCGGCGATGTCCTCGGCCAGGATGTCGAGGCCGTAGACGCCCGCCGCGACCCGCGGCGCCAGCGCGGCGAGCTCTGACCCGTCGTGCTCGCTCACGATGCGCGCTGCGTCGGCGGTGCTGTTCGCCGCCCGGATCTCGGCGTCGGGGAGGTGCACGCGCAGGTATCGATGGCACTGCGCGGTGGCGACGTTGATCGAATGGATCGCCTCGACGTCGGCCAGCGTCGTGCCGGGCTTGGCGAGGAGGCAGTGCTCGATGTCGAGCACGACCTCGCGCACGATCAGCAGGTCGTTGACGAAGGCGAGCGCGTCCTGGGTGAAGTTGACCATCCCCTCGATCGAGTTCTCGATCGGCACGAAGCCGAAGTCGATCTCACCCGCCTCGACCGCGTCCAACACGTCGGGCACGGTGCGCAACGGCAGGTGCTCGGCGTCGGCGAGGTCGTCGAGGGTCTGGAGCGCCTGTTGGGTGAATGTCCCGTAGGGCCCGAAGAAGCCGACGCGCGTGGTCATCGCCGGTCAAGGGTAGCGATGGGCCGTCCTGCGCAGCGCCGGAGCTTTCGATGCCGAGGGCGGGCCAGTACCTTGACGCCGTGGACGAGGCGAGCCTGCGCACACTCCTCGAGCGCGTGCGCGACGGCGAGGTGACCGCCGACGAGGCGGTGGGGGCGCTGCGCCGTCTACCGTTCGGCGAGCTCGACGGCGCGCTCGTCGACCACCACCGCCACCTCCGCCAGGGGATGCCCGAGGCGATCTACGGGCCGGGCAAGCGACCCGAGCACTGCGAGAAGATCGTCGGAGAGCTGCTGGAGCACGGGACCGGCCCGGTGTTGCTGACCCGGGCCGACGATGCCCAGCGCGCAGCGTGCGTCGCGCAGCACGGCGAACCGGACGCCGAAGCCGCCGGCACGTTGCTCTGGCGCAGTCCGGACGCGCATCGCCCCGAACGCGTCGTCGTGCTGACCGCCGGAACGAGCGACCTCGACGTCGCGGAGGAGGCGCAACTGACCTTGCGGGCACACGGGTTCGAGCCGGCGCTCGTCGCCGACGTCGGCGTCGCCGGGCTGCACCGATTGCTCGCCCGTCTCGACGACGTCACCGCGGCCGACGCACTGATCGTGGTGGCCGGGATGGAGGGCGCGCTCGCCAGCGTCGTCGGCGGGATCACCGCGGCGCCGATCGTCGCCGTGCCGAGCAGCGTCGGCTACGGCGCCGGGCTCGACGGGGTGACCGCGCTGCTGGCGATGCACGCCTCGTGCGCCAGCGGTGTCACCGTCGTCGGCATCGACAACGGGTTCGGCGCCGCCGTGGCCGTCGCCCGGATGCTCCGATGAGGCGCCGCGCTGTCGACCGCACGCGTCGTTCCGCAACTCTCGGCGTGATCCTGTGCAGGGGTTGTCAGGAATCACGTCGAGAACCGTTGTCGCGGAGGGTGTGGCGATGACGCGCGTCGCGTGGTTCAACTGCCAGGCGGGGGTGGCCGGCGACATGACGATGGCGGCCCTCGTCGATGCCGGCGCCGATCCCGACGACGTCGGTGCGGCGCTCGCCACGCTGGGCGTCGGCGGATACGCCCTCACCTTCGAGGGGGTGCAGCGCTGTGGCGTGCGCGCCACGTGGGCCAACGTCGTCACGCTCGACGGATCGGAGGACCACGGTCACGATCACGACGATCACGGTCACGATCACCCGCACCACCGGCCGGCGTCGGAGATCGCCGCACTGCTCGAGGCGGCCGAGCTCCCCGGTCGGGTCCGCGCCCGATCGCTCGCGGTGTTCGACCTGCTCGCCCGGGTCGAGGGCGACATCCACGGCGTCGACCCGGCCGAGGTCGAGTTCCACGAGGTGGGCGCACTCGACTCGATCATCGACATCGTCGGCGCGTGCGCCGCGCTCGAGTCGCTGGGGATCGACCGCGTCGTGTGCGGCCCGCTGGGCCTGGGAACGGGCACGATCGAGACGGCGCACGGACCGCTGCCGAACCCGGCGCCGGCGACGATCGGTGTGCTCGCCGGATCGGGCATCGCCACGCTCGGCCTGCCGACGTCGCTGGAGGCGGCCACGCCGACCGGGGCGGCGCTGATGGCCGCGCTCGGCGACGACCCGGGACCGATCCCTGCGATGCGCATCGGCGCCGTCGGCTACGGCGCAGGCACGGCGGACCCACCGGAGCGCGCCAACGTCGTGCAGGTCGTCGTCGGCGACCTCGCACTGCAGCCCTCCACCGACGAGGGCACGCCTGTGGACCTGCTCGAGGTGAACGTCGACGACGCCACCCCGGAGGTCGTCGCCCACACGATCGCCCGGCTGCTCGCCGAGGGGGCTCACGACGCGTGGGCGACGCCGATCGTGATGAAGAAGGGCCGCCCGGCGTTCACGGTGTCGGCACTGTGCGCGCCGGCCACGTCGGCGACGATCCGCGCCACGTTGCTCGCCGAGACCGGATCGCTCGGCGTGCGCGCCGTCACCCTGCGCCGCTGGCCACAGCGGCGCGAGGAGGCGTTCGTCGAGGTCGACGGCCACCGCATCGCGGTGAAGCTCGCCGCAGGTCGGGTCAAGGTCGAGTTCGACGACGCGGTGCGCGCCGCCGAGGCGACCGGTCGGCCCGTCCGCGACATCCTCGCCGCCGCCGAGCGCGCCGCCACGGTTCCGCCCGACTGATCCGGCGCTCGGCCCTCGCGACCCTCACCCCCACGGGTTCTCCGGATCTCGGGGACTGCGGGGCGGGCCGGCTCCTGACGAGAGTGGGTCGTCGCCGGCGGGCGGGAGCCGAAACCGTCGACGGATCGGCCGGCGCGCCGTCGTAGCGTTGCGCCCGATGGGAGCGATCGCCGTGAGCAAGCTGGCGTGGCGCGTGCCGGGCGGCGACGAGCTGTTCCGCGACGTGTCGTTCTCGGTCGGCAACGGCGA
>CAYGLH010000135.1:0-8888 GCA_964350535.1 uncultured Ilumatobacteraceae bacterium | reverse complement strand
GGTGGGCGCCGGCGCGGCGAGCAGCTCGGCAGCGGTCTCGGCGAGCACCCCGATCGAGTCCTGGAGCGGCCGTTCGCGCAACCGCTGGTAGGCGGAGCGTCCGAGCTCCGCGCTCCGGTCGGCGTCGGCGGTCGAGCGGAGCCGCTCGGCGAGGCACGGCAGCTCGAACGACGCGAAGTCCTCGCCGTCGACGAACGGCGTCGTGTCGGTCGAGCGCTCGGTGAGCACCGGGGTCGCGCAGTGGGCCGCCTCGGCGAACCGCAGCCACTCGAAGTACGGCTCGTCGCTCTGGTGGATGTTGAGCAGCAGCCCGGTCCGCTCCAGGAGGTGACGCTTGTCGTCGCCGGCGTAGAAGCTCGGCGACGAGGCCCGGTTCGGTTCGTCGTTGTCGGAGACGACCACCCGGGAGTCGAGGTCGACCAGCGCGTCGGCGATCGAGGCCAACGCGGCGAGTCGGCGCGGGCGCTTGTTGCCGAGGTAGAGGACCGGCACGTCGACCGGACCGGTGCGCTCGCCGTCGGCGGTGCGGTCCCACAGCGGCGTGTACCCGAACGCCAGGTGCCGTGCTTCGACGCCGTTCCGGCGGTACGCGTCGACCGCCCGCGCACTGAAGTCGAGCACCGCGCCGAGCGACGCCCCGGCCGCGGCGTTCGACGTGAAGAACCCCTGGTGTGGCTGCTCGGCGGACAGGCCGATGGTGCGCGCCGCGACCGCCGCGGCGTCGACGAACGCGGGCCCCTCCAGCGCGACGTACTCGTGGGGCGGCGTGAGCACGAACACGTCGTCGTCACGGACGGCATGTTCGCCGGGCTCGGTGGTGACGAGCGCCGCGACGCCGACGCGCTGGAGCGCGTCGATCAGCACCTCGACCACTTCGGGGAAGAAGGCGTTCTGGAACGGGGAGAGGACGAAGACGAGACGCGGCGCCGCCACGGACGCAATCGTGACACGCGGCGTAGGCTCACCCCCCGTCATGTCGCTCCGGAACGCCGTCGCGCACCGAAACCTCCTCTACCTGCTGTCGCTGAAGGAGCTGCGCACCCGTTACCGGAAGTCGGTCCTCGGGTGGGCCTGGAGCCTGCTGAACCCGATCAGCCAGATGGTGATCTTCACCTTCGTGTTCGTCTACGTGTTCAAGCAGACGACGCCGGTCGGCGATCCGAGTGGGCTCGAGAGCTTCCCGCTGTACTTCCTCTCGGGGTTGCTCCCGTTCCAGTTCTTCGCCATCTCGGTCA
Source organism: uncultured Ilumatobacteraceae bacterium (assembly GCA_964350535.1). Taxonomy (GTDB): domain Bacteria; phylum Actinomycetota; class Acidimicrobiia; order Acidimicrobiales; family Ilumatobacteraceae; genus CAYGLH01. The sequence continues at coordinate 7,653 of CAYGLH010000135.1, read as the reverse complement.
CCGTGTCGATGGACTCGGCCAGCAGCAACGCGGCGTTGATCAAGAAGGTCGCCTTCCCCCACGAGCACCTCGTGATCTCGGTGATCATCGCCCAGGGGGTGACGCTCCTCATCGAGCTGGTCGTGCTGTCGATCGCCATCCTCATCGCCGGCCACATGGTGCTGCCATGGCTGCTCGCGATGCTGCCGCTGATGATGATCATGTCGCTGTTCACCGCCGGCGTGGCGTTGACGTTGACCGGCGCCAACGTGTTCTTCCGCGACGTCAGCTACCTGTGGGGCATCGTCGCCCAGTTGCTGTTCTACGCCACCCCGATCATCTACGTGCCGACCTTCATCGAGGTGCCGTGGTTGCGGGCGGTGACCAACTGGGGGCCCACCGGCAGCTTCATCCGGGCGTCGCACGAGATCATGTACGACGGGCGGATGCCCGGCGTCGGACGATGGCTCTACCTGCTCTCGCTCTCGGTGGCGACGTTCGCCTTCGGCGCCTGGGCGTTCGGCCGGCTGTCCCCACGGTTCGCGGAGGAGCTCTGATGCCTGCCCAGAATCCGTCCGGCGTGGCACCGACCGTGCTCAGCGTGCAGAACGTGACGAAGTCGTTCCGCGTCCACCACGAGCGGGCCAACTCCCTCAAGCAGTTCATCGCCGCCCGCGGCCGCAACCGTTACGAGGAGTTCTTCGCGTTGCGCGACGTGTCCTTCGACGTGCGCGAGGGCGAGGCCTTCGGCGTGATCGGCGAGAACGGCTCGGGCAAGTCGACCGTGCTCAAGTGCATGGCGGGGATCCTCCAGCCGAACGACGGGCACATCGAGGCGACACGCCGGATGTCGGCGCTTCTCGAGCTCGGCGCCGGCTTCCATCCCGAGCTGTCCGGTCGGGACAACGTCTTCCTCAACGCCGCGATCCTCGGGATGCCGCGCAAGGAGATCGCCCGGCGGTTCGACGAGATCGTCGCCTTCTCCGGGCTCGAGCAGTTCATCGACTCCCCCGTGAAGACGTATTCGTCGGGCATGTACGTGCGCCTGGCGTTCGCCGTGGCGATCAACGTCGACCCGGAGCTGCTGCTGATCGACGAGATCCTGGCGGTCGGCGACGTGTCGTTCCAGCAGCGGTGCATGGAGAAGTTCGTCGAGTTCCGCGATCAAGGTCGCACGATCGTGCTGGTCACCCACGACATGAACAGCATCCGCAACTTCTGCGACCGGGCGGTGTGGCTGACCCACGGCCGTGTCACCGGAGAGGGCGACCCCGCCGACGTGGTCGACGAGTACACCGAGACGATGCTCAGCGGGGGTGCTCCCAGCGCGGCCGGCAGCGCCGAACGTCGTGGCCCGGGACCGCTGCGCGTCGATCGCGTCGAGCTGCTCGTCGACGGCACGTCGGTGGAACGGGTGCGCACGGGCGATTCGATGACGGTACGGCTGCACTTCCGGACCACCGAGACCGTGCAGACACCGGTGTTCGCGATCAGCCTCGAGCGGCTGGGAGGCGCCGTCGTCACCGCGCCGTGCAGCCGCGACGTGGGAGCGGTGCCGATGATGTTGTCCGGCGAGGGCACCGTCGACATCGAGATCGGCGACGTGCCACTGCTGCCCGGACCGTACGTGGTGCACACCGAAGCGACCGGGTTCGGCCGCCAGCACATCTACGACCACCTGCACAACGCGGCGCGATTCGACGTCCTCACCGGGTCGGTGCACGAGTCCGACGGGCTCGTCACGATGAAGCCGACGTGGTCGATCGTCGGCGACGGGGTGTCGGCGCCGGTCGATCAGCGCTGAGCGACGAGCGCGCTCAGGGGCCGCGGAACGGCGGGTCGTCGTGGGTGCGCCGGCCGAGCTCGCGCTCGAGCTGCTCGACGTACTCGTACACCCGGTGGATGCGGGTCAGCGATCCGGGCGGCAGCAGCGTCGGCGACGCGTCGAGCCGTGCGACGACCCGGTCGTGGTCCTCGATCCACGCCGCGCTGTCCTCGTCGCCGTCGGACCCTCCACCGTCGTTCCAACGCCGGTAGATCGACGTCACCTCGGGACCGCTGCTGACCCCAGCGACGCGGGCGACCTCGAGCTCGAACCGCCAGTCCTCGCACACCCGCAAGGTCTCGTCGAAGCGCAGCCCGAGCGCGTCCACGGTCCCCAGCGGCACGGCGTAGCTGCAGCTCGGCGAGCGGTTCGCCCGGATCGCGTCGACGAGGTCGAACTCGGCCGGATAGGCGTCGACGAACCCCGAGGTGACCTCGTAGTCGGCGATGCCGCCGTCGCGTCGTTCGATCGCCTGGACGACACAGGCGGTGCGGGCCATCGCGCCGGGAGCGCGTTCCACCGCGCGGCGGAACGCACCGACCCAGTCGGCGGTGACGATGTCGTCGTCGTCGAGGATCGCCAGGTAGCGGCCGCGCGCCGCGTCGAGCGCCATGTTGAGGGGTCGGCTGCGTCCGCCACCGGGGACGTGGTGGACGTGGACGCGCTCCCGGAACCGGGCGTCGAACCGGTCGATCAGCGCCTCGATCGGTCGAACCACCTCGGCGTCCTCGTTGTTCACCATCAGGAGCACTTCGAGATCGTCGTCGTCCTGCGCGGCGAGGCACGTGAGCGCGTCGAGCAACGTCGAGCGGTGGCCCTGGGTGCGCACCACGACCGACAGGAACGGGCCCTCCGGCACGTCCGCCGGCCCCTCGTCCACGACCGACGTCGGCGTCCCGGCCGGCCGATAGGCGCGCACGAACTGATACGCGTGGGCGTCCGACCCGTCGGCCTCGAGCAGGTGGCGGACGAAGCAGTGCAGTGTCGTCTGTCCCGTCCCCGGGTGGTCCGGCGGGAAGAACTGGTCGTCGGCCCGGCGGATGACGTCGTCGCGGGCGACCTCACCGAACCCCGTCGCGGCGACCACGTCGCGGAGCCGACGCTCGGTGAACAGCGAGATGTGGGTGGAGTCGAGCAGCCCGACCTCGGTGATGTCCCAGCGGCCGGTGACCAGCTTCGCCGCCAGGTCGACGTGGGCGACGTTGGGGATCGACAGGACGAGCACCGGGGCCGCCGCCCACCGCTCGCCGATGCGCTGGATCAGTCGAGCGACGTCGGCGAGGAGCGCTTCGGGCTCGGGCAGGTGCTCGACCACGTCGAGCAGCGTGACGGCGGCGACGTGGTCCGGCGCCAGGCGCTCGATGCGAGCGAGGACGTCGTCGACGAAGCCACCGTCGCGGAGGTCGAGCGGTCCGGCCGCCATCGCCCGCGACTCGATCGCCTGCACGTTGTCCGGGTCGTGGTCGAGGCCGAGGTAGTCGAACCCGAGGGTCGCCACCGCGGTGCCGAGGGCACCGACCCCGGCGCCGAGGTCGACCACGAGGCCGGGCCGCTCGAGCGATCCGATGAGGCGCGCCGCCCGCGCGTACGTCGAACCGGCGGTGACCTGGAAGTCGTAGCGCAGGCCGTTGTCGGCGGTGGCGTCGTCAGCCGGCATAGCCGAACCTCTTCACGGCGTACTGCCCGTCGACGAACTGCGCCACCCGCGAGGCGTCCGCGATCGGCTCGGGAGCGTCACCGGCTGCGACACGCCGCTCGAACTCGGCCGCCGCGTCGGCCAAGGCGGGATCACCGCCCGCGGCCGCCCGTTCGAGCAGTGCGCGCTCGAGGTCCGGGCGCCCGTAGCGCCGGTACAGCCAGAGGCGGGCGAGATGGCTCGATCGGGCCTCGGTCGGCGACCAGCGCACGGCCCCGCCGGCGTCGATCCGCTTGTCGTGGAACACGGCGGCGCGCGGGACGTGGACGACGCCCCAACCCGCCAGGCGGAGTCGCCACGACAGGTCGACGTCGTCGCAGTACAGCGGGAAGTAGTGCGCATCGAAGCCGGACACGGCCTCGAACGCCTCCCTGCAGAGCAGCAGGCAAAATCCGGAACCCCAGGCCGTCTCGCCCGTCTCCGGGTCGTACGCCTTCTGGTGCTCGATCGGCAGTTGTCGCCCTTCGGCGGCTCCGACACCGGGTCTGGCGAGCGCGTCGAGCAGCTCGGCGAGGGCGGTCGGAGCCGGGTAGGTGTCGGGATTGAGCACCCAGATGGCGTCGTCGTCGCCTAGCGCGGCGAGGGCGTTCGAGCCACCGCCCGACCCGAGGTTGGCGCCGAAGTGGGTGAACGTGGCGGATGCCACCCCGTCGAGCGCGGCACCGATCTCCGCCTCTGCCTCGCTCGTCAGACACGGGAAGCGCGAGCTGTCGCCGAAGCGCACGGCGACGGTGCCGACCGCGTGGGCGCTCCTCGCGTGACGCACCGTCGCGGCGATCGCGCCGGCGAGGCGGACGATCCCTCCGGGATCGCTGTCGTACAGCACGACCTGGATCCCGACCGAGACCGGCGGGACCGTCGGGCCGGCGCTCATCGCTGCTCGATGCCGTCGGCGAGCTGCGCGAACCGTTCGTTCGGATCGTCGTCGGCGAGACCCCAGGAAGCGGCACGCACGGTGTAGGGCGCGTCGAGGTGCCCGATCCGCATGCGGTGCGGCGGGGGCGCGCTCGCCCTGACGAGCCAGAGTGCCGGCCCGTGAGCGGCGCCGTCGGGGGACACCTCCGGCGTGGCGGCGACGCCGTCGATCGATGGATCGCGGTCGAGCTCGTGTTCCAGCCGATCGAGCAGATCGTCGGGACACTCCGTTCCCGGCAGCGTGTCGGCGTCGACGACCAGCGTCGGTGCGGCGTGCGCCGGCCCCGCGATCAGCCCGAGCGCCCACAGCGCGTCGAAGCCGAGGTCGCGCTCGACCCGGTGGGTCGGCACGTCGAGGCCGACGATCGAACGGAGCGTGGTGGGGTCGGACGTGGCGTTGTCGACGACGTGCAACTCGGTGATGCCGGCCTCGCCGAGCCAGCGGTGCAGCGCGTCGAGGCCGGTGCCCCGGTTGCGGACCACGATCACGGCGCGGGTCGTACGGCGAGCGGGATATCCGAGCCCGGAACCCTCCGGCGCAGCTCCCCCGACCGGCGCGCTCGGGTTCGTCGCCCTGGCACGCTCGTCGGGCGCGTCCGGAGCCTCCGGCGCTGATGTCGGGCTCACATCGGAGCGTGAGACGACGCGGGCGGCCTGACGGGCCCGCTGGCCCAGGCGCAACTCCGGCAGCGCTCGCAGCCGGTCCAGCTCGGCGGTGACGGCGGCGAGCTCGGCCTCGACGGGCGCCCGCGCGTCGGCGAGTTGCGCCTGCAGCCACGCCAGCTCGTGTTCGAGCTCCCTGACGCGCGTGGCATGGCGGTGGGCGAGCTCGGTGGTGGCCTCGACGGCCGACGGACCGCCCGCCCGAGCGAGCACCACGGCCTCCGACGGCTCGACCTCAGGACGTCTCTCCGACACGGCGACGCAACCTACCAGCGCGCCTGCGACCCGCCGGGTCGATGGAAGACCGGCCCGGCCGGCGCGTCGCGGAAGTAGCCTTGACGAGATGGCGATGTCCCGCGCCCCCGCGTCGCCGGCGCACCCGTTCCCGGCCGCGGTCGATCGCGCCGCCAACACGTTCAACCGTCCCCTGGGGTTCCTCTGGTCGCGCGGCTTCCGGTTCCTGATCGTCCTCGATGCCGTCGCCCTCTACGCCTTGATGGTGGCGATCAGCTTCGTGCGGTTCGGCTTCAGCTTCGACTGGGACACCTATCCGCTGTCGCACTACTGGATCGGCTTCGCCATCGCCACGGCGATCCACCTCACGGTCAACTACTTCGTCGGCCTCTACGAGCGCGAGCCGCGCCTCGGGGTGCGGCCGTGGTTGCCGCGCGCCCTGCTGGCCACCGGGATCGGCGTCGCCTTCGACGGCTTCTCGTTCCTCGTTCTCGATCGTTACCTCATGCCGCGCATCAACCTCGCCGCGTTCCTCGCGCTGGCGTCGTTCGTGCTCGTCGCCAACCGCCGCATCAGCCGGACGCTGGCCCGACGCCGCCAGGGCGCACCGCGGGTCGTCCTGCTCGGCACCGACGATGCGATCGAGCTGGCCGAGCAGCACCTGGCGCACAGTGATCGCGACGCCCAGGTCGTCTCGACGATCAACCGTCCACATCGGCTGTCCGAGTCGGTCACCGAGAACGAGGCGACCGATGTGCTGCTGCTCGACGTCACGGCGTTCGGCTCGGTGTATCCCGAGCCACTCAACTCGCTCGAACTGGCCGGCGTCGGGTTCCTCCAGCGGGTGAGCGCCCGCGAGACGCTCCTCGGCCTGAAGACGGTCCGCCAGGTCGGCGGGATGCCGTTCGTGCCGCTGCGGTCGCACACCGTGCCGAGCTACAAGGTCCGGTTGAAGCGGATCTTCGACCTCGTGGTCGTGGTCGCGCTCGCGCCGCTCTGGCTGCCGGCGATGGCACTGCTCGCGCTGTGGGTGCGCCTGCGCGGCGGCAAGGGCGGGGTCCTCTACCGCCAGGAGCGCGTCGGCCGCGACGGTGTGGTCTTCCGCGTCGTCAAGTTCCGCACGATGATCGCCAACGCGGAGGAGGACGGCCGTGCGGTGCTCGCCACCGGCGACGACCCGCGGATCATCCGGGCACTCGCCTGGATGCGCAAGATGCGCGCCGACGAGCTCCCGCAGCTGTGGAACGTGCTGAAGGGCGAGATGAGCCTCGTCGGCCCCCGGCCGGAGCGCCCCGAGATCGTCGCCGACATCGTGAAACGGGTGCCCGGTTACGTCCGCCGCAACGAGCTGCCACCGGGTCTCACCGGCCTCGCCCAGGTGCAGGGGCGCTACGACACCGACGCCGAGTACAAGCTCGGCTACGACATCCAGTACCTGGTCAACTGGTCGCTCGTGATCGACGTCGAGATCCTGTGCCGCACGGTCTGGGTCGTCTTGACCCGCCGCGTCTGACCGACCCGATGCACCGAGCGCGATGAGGGCTGCGATCGCCGACCTGGCGGACGACATCTGGCCCGACGTCGACGTCGTGATGCCGATCCGCAACGAGGCCGAGCACCTGCGCGCCGCGGTCGACGCCGTCGTGGCGCAGGAGTATCCCGGCACCGTCCGGATCCATCTCGCCGTCGGCCCGTCCGACGACGACACGGAGACGGTCGCCGCCGCCATCGCCGCCGAGCGCGACGACCTCACGGTCGTCGCCAACCCCGCCGGCATCACGCCCGCCGCGCTCAACCTGGCGATCGCCGCCGGCTCCGCGCCGGTGATCGTGCGCGTCGACGGGCACAGCCAGCTCTCGGACGGGTACATCCGTCGGGCCGTGGAGACGATGCGCCGGACCGGTGCCGTCAACGTCGGCGGCATGCAGGTGCCGACACCGACCACGCCGTTCGAGGAAGCGGTCGCCGCGGCGACGACATCGTGGCTCGGCACGGGCGGTGCCACGTACCGGGTCGGCGGTGAGGAAGGCCCGGTCGACACCGTGTACCTGGGCGTCTTCGACCGTGCCGCCGGCGACGCCGTCGGCTGGTTCGACGAGCGGCTGATCCGCAACCAGGACTACGAGCTGAACATCCGGCTGCGCCAGGCGGGCGGCGAGGTGTGGTTCGATCCCGAACTGTCGGTCGGCTACCGCCCGAGGGGATCGTGGACCGCACTGGCCAGGCAGTACTACGAGTACGGCGCGTACAAGTCGATCGTCACCCGGATGCACCCCGGGTCGGCGCGTCTCCGCCAGATCGTGCCCCCCGTGGCCATCGGCGCCGCCCTCGCCGGGGCGCT
>CAYGLH010000134.1:4609-8896 GCA_964350535.1 uncultured Ilumatobacteraceae bacterium | reverse complement strand
CGAGGGCTGGTCGGTGCGCGCGCTCGAGGTCGCCGTCCGCGACGAGCGCCCGCAGACCGGTGAGGAATCGACACCACCGGCCGAACCGGACGCCGCCCCCGGGCGCGAGCCGATCGATGGAGCCGGGTTGACGCCGTCGACCAAGCTTCGTCCGCCCGGACTCCTGGAACTCGAGAACCTGTTGGCCGAACACCTCTCGACGCGGGTGGCGATCAAGATGGGTGCGGCTCGTGGACGAGTCACCATCGATTTCGCCGATCTGGAGGACCTGGAGCGGATCTACCGGCTGATGACCTGACCAGGGCGCGACCTCGTGTTCAAGGTGATGTCCAGGCTTGGTCCCTGGATATCCACAGGAGATCGAGGTGAACGTCCGAAAGTTGCGACAGAGCGTCACTGACCGACCGCGCCGCGTCGGAAACCTCAGACTGTGACGGACGTCATATGGATGAACTCAAGGTGACCTTGAGGGAAACCCACATGCTGTGTGGATAACTGTGGATAACTCAGCGGGTCGAGGGAACCGACAACGGATGCGAGGCCCATTCGGCGACCGCACCGGTGACGGCCGCCGCCAGCGCGTCGGTCGCGTCCACCACCTGGCGCACGGGGCCGAGTGAGCAGAGGATCGCGGGCATCCGCGTCTCGCGCAGGACCGGCAGGCGCATCCCCTGCAGCGTCACCGAGCCGGTGAGGGCCGGTGCCACGTGCCGCAGCACCCGTTCGGCGAGCGAACGGCCACCGACGGATTCGAAGGTCGGCACGGCGAAGTACGACACCGTCGACGCCGCGTCGACGACGGCCTCGAAGCCGATGTAGACACTTGCGCCGAAGCGGTTCGCCGCAGCCGCCTGAGCTGGGGCTTCGTACTCGTCGGTGGACATCACGCTGGCACCGCCCTGGCGCAGCGAGCGAGCCACTGCCCGGGCGATCGAGCTGAGGCCACCGAACTGGCCGACCACGACCCGCAGCGCGGGGAGCGCACCACGTCCGGCGAGCATCGCCTCGTTCTCGCGCAGCGAGGCGACGCCGGGGCCGGTGCCGCTCTGGCGTGCCAGCACCTCGAGCATCCTCCCCGTCCGGGGACCGCAGATCCCGTCGACCGACAGGCCACAGTTCTTCTGGAAGTCCTGGAGGGCACGGACCGTCGCCGGTCCGAAGATGCCGTCGGGGCGTCCACAGTCGAAACCCAGGTGGCTGAGCGCCGTCTGCAGTTGGGCGACGTCGTCGCCACGCAATTGGGGCGCGGTGAGCACGAGCAGCCGGTCGCCGAGCCGCCAACCGGCCTCCACGAGGGCCAGCCAGGTCTGCTCGTCGCAGACACCCGTGTCGCGCAGCCCGCGTGCGGCCTGGAAGCTGCGGACCGCTGCTTCTGTCGGTCGACAGAACGAGCCGGGTTGTGCGCCGACGGGGGCGAAGCCCGCGGCGCTCAGCCGGCGCTGGAGATCGCGGACGGGCTCGCCGCCAGCGCCGGGCCCTATCGGGAAATGGCCAGGAATTCGTCGAGCTCCTGCAGCAGGGCGTTCTTGCTCTTGGCACCGACGAGCCGCTTGGCCACGTCACCCTTGTCGAAGACGAGGAGCGTGGGGATGCTCATGACGTTGAACTTCATGGCGATGTCCGGCTCGGCGTCGACGTCGAGCTTGGCGATCGCCAGCTCGTCGCCGTGCTCGACCGCCAGCTCTTCCAGGATCGGCGCGATCTGCTTGCACGGCCCGCACCACTCCGCCCAGAAGTCGACGACGACGGGCTTGTCGGACGATCCGATCGTCTCGTCGAAGGTGGCGGTGGACAGATTGACGATTCCGTTGGCCATTGGGGGTTCCTTTCGTGGAGGCGCAGCATTGCCCGCTGATCTCGAAGATGGTCAACCGGAGGACCGCAGCGAGTATTCCCGGCCGGACACGAGTGTAGGCCCGCACCGCCGTGCGATCGACCGATGGACGACCACCGTCAGTGGCCCTGCGCCTCCAGCCAGCGCTCGGCGTCGATGGCGGCCATGCACCCCGAGCCGGCGGCGGTGATCGCCTGGCGGTACACATCGTCCTGCACGTCGCCGCAGGCGAAGACGCCCTCCACGTTGGTGGCGGCGGAGTCCGGGCGCGTGCGCAGGTAGCCCGTCGCCTCATCCATGTCGAGCTGGCCGACGAACAGGTCGGTGTTGGGTCGGTGGCCGATGGCGATGAACAGGCCGGTCACATCGAGCTTGGATTCGGAGTCGTCGAGCACGTTGCGGAGCAGCAACCCCTCGACCTGGCCCTCACCGATGACATCCGTCACCACGGTGTTCCACATGAACTCGATCTTCGGGTTGGCGAACGCCCGCTCCTGCATGATCTTGGAGGCGCGCAGCTCGTCACGTCGGTGGATCAACGTCACCTTGTCGGCGAACTTCGTGAGGAAGGTGGCCTCTTCGATGGCGGAATCGCCACCGCCCACGACGGCGATGTTGTGGCCGCGGAAGAAGAACCCGTCGCAGGTGGCGCAGGTGGAGAGCCCGTGGCCGATCAGCCGTTGCTCGGCCTCGAGCCCGAGCATCAGCGACTGTGCCCCGGTGGACACGATCACACTGCGCGCACGGAACGAGCGATCACGCACCTCGACCGTGAACGGACGCTCGGAGAAGTCGACCTTGGTCGCCTTCTCCGTGATGATCTCGGTGCCGAACCGCTCCGCCTGTGCGCGCATGTTGGCCATCAGTTCCGGGCCCATGATGCCGTCGGGGAAGCCCGGGTAGTTCTCGACCTCGGTGGTGAGCATCAGCTGACCGCCGGGCTGGTCGCTCGTGCTGGACGGCTCGCCCTCGATGAGCAGCGGGCTGAGGTTCGCTCGGGCGGTGTACACCGCCGCCGTCAGGCCCGCCGGCCCGGATCCGATGATGATGACGTCGCGGACGTCGTTGGTGTCAGCCATGGAGCACCTCGGGATGGTGGTGGGGGGAGGAGTGTGCGATCAAGCGGCGTTGGCGTTGCGCTTCTTGAACAACACCAACGCTACGAGGCAGAACAACGCACCGAGGATCAAGTAGCTGAGGTACACCGCCTGCGGCCAGTCGACCGCGAGGTCGAGCAACGCCTGCAGGCCGCGCAGCAGCGTGAGGATCAGCAGCACCGCGGCGAAGATCCCGAGGATCGCCGCCAGCAGCCCGAACACCACGCCGCGCGCTGCGTAGATCAGCGGGACGGTGGTCTTCTCGCGGATGGTGCGCACCGTCGTGACGACGGTGTCGGTCATCTCGTCGGCCCACTTCGGATCGGTCAGCGGATTGCCGGGCATGGGCGCGCAGGATAGTCGGCTCGTCGGCCCGACGGCCACGGCACGATCTCAGTCGGCCGCGGAGAGGGGGGCTTGGGCCCGCAGCTGGCAGTCGATCGTGTACGCCAGCGCTCGGTCACGGCCGAGGTCGATGACGACGATCACCTCGACCTCGCCGTAGATCGCCGGCCCGACATAGCGGTCGGCGTTCGGGCACTCCGGGAGCTCGGCGATGCCGAGGCTCTCCTCGTCGGCCGGGGGGATCGTGCGCGCCCCGCCCGGCAGCGTGCCCGACGATTCGCCGTCGCCGCCGATGACTTGGGCGTTGGCGTCGGCGAGCTCGGCGTCGGCGGCGAGCAGATCGCTGGCGAACGACGCCAGCTCGCGCGGCGTCGTGAGCACCACGAGGTCATCGTCGGCAGGAGGGGCCGCGGCCGCGTCCGCCGCCGCCGGGTCGGTGTCGGTGTCCGCCGTGCCTGGTTCCGGGGTCGGTGCCGGCGCGTCGGCCATCTCGGCCTCCTCGACCGCCTCGGACAGGGTGAGCGCTTCGTCGTCGGCTGCGGACTCGGTCGACGCATCGTCGGCGACGGCGTCGCGCGCGGCTGCGTCGGCCGGTGCGTCGGCGGCCTCGGTGGCGATCTGCTCGTCGGCGTCGTCGCGGTCGGTGAGCGACCGCAACGTGAGGCCGCCCGCGAGCACCACGACGAGACCGGCAGCCGCAGCCAGCAGCCACCGGTTGGTGGTGGAGGCACTCCGTCGCCGGCGACGTCGGTCGGCGCCGCTGGTCGGGGTGTGGTCCGCCTCGCCGGGCACGCGCTCCCAGGCGTCGAGTGCAGCCGCCAGGTGCTGCTCGCGGACGCTGACGCGCGGCGGCGGCACATCCGCCACGAGCGCCCGAGCGGCGCGCAACCGATCGACCTCCGCCAGTGCCGCAGCGTCGTCGTCGACGCGGGCGCGCTCGTCGGCGCTTGCTTCGCCGTCGAGGTAGCTGCTCGCCAGCAGGGCGCGTTCGTCGTCGGTCATGGCAGTTCG
>CAYGLH010000134.1:0-4509 GCA_964350535.1 uncultured Ilumatobacteraceae bacterium | reverse complement strand
CGCGCCCGCGCGATGCGCGACTTGACCGTGCCGAGTGGGATGTCGAGGACGGTGGCGATCTCCCGATAGTCGAGGTCGAGCACGTCGCGCAGCGTGACCGCGACCCGGAAGTCGGGGTCGAGCTCGTCGAGGGCGTCGTCGATCGCCAGGCGGTCACCGATCGCGTCGATCGCCGAGGTCGCCGTGTCGTCGCGTGGCTCGTCGGGGACGTCGTCGTCGCGACCGACGATCACGAGCGGTCGACGCTTGCGTCGGCGCAGCTCGTCGAGCGCGGCGTTCGTGGCGATGCGATAGCACCACGTGCTGAACGCCGATCGCCCGTCGAACGAACCGATGCTGCGGGCGATCTTGATCATCGCCTCCTGACATGCATCGTCGGCGTCGCGGGTCGGCCCGGCGATGCGGCTGCACACGCCGTGGATGCGGTCGTAGTGGCGGCGCAGCAACTGGTCGAGCGCTGCGCGCTCGCCGGCCTGGGCCGCCGCCACCAACTCCTGGTCGGTCGGGGTGGCGGGCACGGTCAGCCCACGGTGGCGATCTCGCCGAGACGACCGCGATACGGGTTCGATCCGGAGCAGCTGTCGTCGGGGCCCAGCTCGCTGAGCACGATCAGCATGTGGCGCACCGGCGCCGCCGGCACCTCCGACACGACGGTGGCGGGATCGGGACCGAACGACTTGGTACCCAGCTCGGCACCCCAGCCGGCGAAGTCGGACGGCGGCTCCTCCGCGTCGCTGGCGAAGAACTGGAGCTGGTACGGCGCGTTCATCACGTCGACGCTGAGCGCCTGGGCGGTGGGAGCATCGAAGCTGACGATGAGGCCCACACCGAACTTGGCACCCATGAACTGCGACGAGTAGCAGGAGGTGGCCCAGCCCGTCGTCTCGTCGCCGTCGGCGAGCGCCAGTGGGGCGTCGCTGTCGTTCTCCGTGCCGTCGTCGCCCTCCGGGTCGAAGGCGGTGATCGTGGCGATCGCCGCCGCAGGGTCGACGGTCGGCGCCGTCGTGGCGGGCGCAGCCTCGGCAGGTGCCGCGCTGCTCGTCGCCGGATCAGCTGCTTCCTGTGGAGCGTCGTCGGCGGGCACACCGTCGTCGACCGCATTGGCCGCAGGGGCGTCGACCGCGGGATCGGACGGCAACACGGACGTGGGCGACGACGGGTCGTCACCCCCGAAGCGCAGCACGAGTGCGAGCACCACGGCGATGCACACTGCGGCGAGCAGTGCGACGCCGATGACGGTGCGCGTGGGCCGCACACTCGACGCCATCCCCTTGCGCGGCGACCCGGGCGCACCGCGACCGGTGCCCGACGGCGGGGTCGGATCGCGCGGCGGTGGCACCTGCGGGACCTCCGACGTGGGGGTCGGGGACCGGGGTGGCTCCCCAGGGATCGCCGGTGCGGACGGTGCAGGTGCAGGTGCGGATGCCGCAGGTGCGGGTGCCGGTGGTCGAGCGGTGCCGATCGCGGGCGATGACGGCGGCGTCACCGCCGACCCGGGCCGCGACGCAGGACCGATCGACGGCGACGCGGTCACCGGGTCCGCCGGTGCGCCCGGCGACATGTCGGGCTCGTTCGTGCGACCGCTCGACCGCTCGCGCGGGCGACGATCCGACGGGGCTCGGCGGAGTCGACCGGCGACGAACGGACCGGCGCGGCGCTCGGTCGGGGTCGGGTCGAGGGGCAGCGGATCCTCGTCCTTGGCCGCTTCGAGGATGCGTGCCAGCTCGGCACCCGTGGCCGGGCGGTGCTCGGGGTTGCGCTCGAGCAGATCGTGGATCACCTGCACGAGGCTCGGCGGCAGCGTGGCCCGCAGACGTGTGAGGTCTGTGGGGTCGCGCTGCAGGCGGGCGAGGGCGGTGGCTGCGTCGGTCTCGCCGAGGAACGGGACCCGGCCGGCGAGGCACTCGTACAGGACGAGGCCGAGCGAGTACAGGTCGGCGCGCCCGTCGAGGGTCTTACCGCTGACCTGCTCGGGCGACAGGTACTTGGCGGTCCCCATCATGATGTTGTCGCTCGTCAGGTCTTCCTCGACGCCGTGCTGTGCCTTGGCGATGCCGAAGTCGGTGAGCAGCACGTGCCCGTCGGGCGTGATCATGATGTTGGCGGGCTTCACGTCGCGGTGCACGAAGCCGGCAGCGTGGGCGTGATCGAGGGCCGCGGCGACGCACGTGCCGATGTGACACGTGAGTGGTGGACTGAGGCGCTTCTGCTTGTCGAGGAGTTGGCGCAGGCTCTTGCCGTCGACGAGTTGCATCACGACCGCCTGGCGCCCGTCCTGCTCGAACACGTCGTGCACCGAGACGATGTTCGGGTGGTTGAGGCTGGCCGCCGCCACCGCCTCGCGCCGGAACCGCTCGGCGACGACCGGGTCGCTGGCGAGCGACGGCTTCAACCACTTCACCGCCACCTTGCGATCGAGCACGCGGTCATCGGCCAGCCAGACCTCGGCCATGCCGCCTTGCGCGAGCCACCGTTGCAGCTCGTAGCGCCCGGCGATGACCGTCGGTGTTGGGGGAGGCGCGGACGCGGACATGATCGGAAGGAACGCTAGTGGGGGACCGCTGCTGGATCAGGGCAATGATGCGGGCGCGCGTGCAGAATCGGTGGCCGTGGCCACGCGGTTCCGGCTGGCGCGATGCTCGATCGGTCAGCCGACCTCGTGGAACGCCACGCCGATCGTGCCGCGTCCCGCGTGGGTACCGATGACGGGGCCGATCTCGCCGACGACGATGTCGCCGTCGTAGTGCGGGCGGAGCATGTCGACGAACGCGTCGGTGTCGCTGCAGTCGGCGTGCATCACCGCGAGGTTGTCGAGCCGGCCCTCGTACGCGCGCACCTTCTCGACCAGATGCTTGAGCGCCTTCGTGCGCGTCCGTTGTTTGCCGGCCTCCTCGACCTGGCCGTCGACCACCTCGATGATCGGCTTGATCGACAGCGCGGTGCCGAGCAACGCCCGGGCGTTGCCGATCCGTCCACCCTTCTTCAGGTTGTCGAGGGTGTCGAGCGCGCCGATCACGCGCGTGCGCTGCGCGAGCTCGCCGGCCTGCTGCGCGACGTCGTCGACCGAGGCGCCGCCCGCTGCGGCGCGGGCGCAGGCGAGGACGATCGTGCCGAGGCCCATCGTGAGGGTGCGACTGTCGACGACGCGCACGTCCACGTCGACGTCGGCGTCCTTGATCGACCGGGCTGCCAGCTCGGCGCTCTGGATCGTCGCCGACAACGCACCGGACAGGGACACCACGACGATGCCCGTGGCACCGTCGGCGGCGAGCGAGCGGTAGACCTGCTCGAACTGGCCCGGAGCCGGGGCCGCCGTCTCG
Source organism: uncultured Ilumatobacteraceae bacterium (assembly GCA_964350535.1). GTDB lineage: Bacteria > Actinomycetota > Acidimicrobiia > Acidimicrobiales > Ilumatobacteraceae > CAYGLH01. The sequence goes on along the minus strand of CAYGLH010000134.1, from coordinate 1,189 downwards.
GGCAGCGTGGGGGAGTTGACGCACTTCGTCCAGAACTCCGCCGTGGTCAACTCCTCGCGGTCGACGAACTCGTCGTCGCCGAAGCGGATGGCCAACGGAACGATGGAGACCCCGTGGGCGTCGGCGACATCCTGGGGGAGGTCGCACGAGCTGTCGGTGACGATGCGGACGGCGGACGAGGAGGAATTCACGGGTATCGGATGCTACTCGCGCCCTGCGCCGTCGGGCGTTGGGCCGACGACCGCGCTGCGTCGCCGGATGCCGCGCCGGGGCGTGGGGTCACCGCGCTCGAGCCGCCGTCGCCGGGTGGCCCGCCAGTTGCTGTACCACCAGCTCAGCAACACCAGCACGAGTCCGCCGGTGAGCACCTGGCCGAGCCCGGTGAGGGTGGTGACGCGCGACGTCAGGGTGATCGGCTCGACGAGCGGTTGGTCGACCGGGGTGAGGATCTCGACCTCGACCGACGACGTGCCGTTCGCCCGCGCCCGGACCGGCACGATCACCGAGGTCTCGTCGGCGGCGCGCAGCGTCACCAGTTGGTCGCCCTCCGGGAACGTCAGCTTCGGCGACGTCAGGCGGAGCTTCACCGTGAGGGGCTCGGTCGCCGTGTTGCCGATCCGCATGTCGATGTCGCCCTCCCGACCGGTGAGGGTGAAGGTGAAGGGCTCGGGCGGGACGATCGACCCCGTGATCTCCTCGATCTGCTCGATGATCGCATCGACGCCGGCCTCGACGTAGTCGTCCGGGTAGGCGGGGGAGGCGAACGTCTCGAGGTCGGTCGTCCACTCCTCGACGCGCGGATCCCCCTCGGGGAGCATCGACGCCGCGTTGAACGCGGCGGCCGCCGTCGCCTCGAGCAGGTCGAGTCGTGGTGCGAGCTCGGGACCAGCGGTCTCGGGCAGGGTCACGGTGAGCGGCTCGAACCCGGATCGCTGGGTATCGGTGACGCCGGTGAGCTCGGTCGCTCTGGTGATCCGCACCGATGGTGTCGTCCTCGCCGTCGCCGCCAGCGCGTCGAGCAGGCGCGGATCCGGAGCGGCCAGGTCCGGCGTGGCGAGGATCCGACTGCGGCGCTCGCTGGCACCGTCGTCCTCACCGTCGAGGATCAACGTGCCGATGGTGGCGACGGCCCACTCGGTGGTCGTCCGGTCGTCGAGCACCGCATCGGCGACGGCGGTGGTCATCTCGC
>CAYGLH010000133.1:0-8963 GCA_964350535.1 uncultured Ilumatobacteraceae bacterium | reverse complement strand
CTGCACCCGCCGCCATGTGCTGTGCATCGAGTTGGCGATCGACTTGGCGAGCACCGTCTTGCCGGTGCCCGGCACGTCCTCGAGCAGCAGGTGGCCCTCGGCGTACAGACAGATCAGGGCGGTGGCGATCTCGTCGCGCTTGCCGCGGATGAAGCGCTCGACGTTCTCGAGCACGGTGTTGAACCAGTAGCTGAACCACTCGGCGTGTTGATCGGTGATGGGGGTCGTCATGACGTTCTCTTCGGTGGTACTGGGGGCGGTCACCAGGTGATGGTGTTCGAGCGGTTCGACCCGACGAACACCCACACCTGTTGGCCGGGATAGCCGTAGTAGCAGAGCTGGCTGCGCGACAGGTTGCCGCTGCCGTTGGTCGTGATGGAGTGAGTGCCGCTGAACTGACCGCCGCTGAGGCTGTCGTGGCACGTCACCGCGTACGTCGTGTTCGGGGACAGCCCACTGGCGTTGACGCTGACCCACTGACACGACGAGTGCGTGCACCCGCTCAGACCGACCGCCGAGATCCCGCTCTTGGAGGCCGACACCGACACGTTCGACGGTGTGGTGATCTGGCTCCACGCCGACCACGGGCCGAGGCCTGCGGCGTTCTCCGCGCGCACGCGCACCCGGTAGGTGCGCTCGGAGTACACGTCCCAGACGTAGCTCGTCCCGGTGACGGTGCCCGGGCTGTACGGGGTGCCGCCCTCGATGGCGACGTGGTAGCGCTGGATGCTGAGCCCGTTGTTGTTCGGGGCGCTCCAGCTGCCGACGAGCCCGAACTCGGCGACCGACGGCCAGTTGCGGTCGACCCGCAGGCTCGGGGCGCCGACCTGCGCCGGCGGGCCGTTCGTGCGCACCGAGCGGTTCGCCGAGTAGGCGCCGCACCCGACGGCGTTGCACGCCCGCACCTTGAAGTTGTAGGTGGTGTTGTCCGCCAGGCCCGTGCGCCGGTAGCTGGTGACGTTGCCGATGCCGGCGGGCGCGCCGTTGTTGATCGACAGCTCGTAGCGCGTGACCGGCGTCCCGTTCGGATTGGCCGCGGACCAGCTCAGCTGCACCGCCTGGATGCCGTCGGCACTCCCGCTGATCGAGCCGGGGCCGATCGGCGGGCCGGCCGGCGTCACGGCGTTCGAGGCAGGGCTCCATTGCCCCCAGCCCTCGGAGTTCTGGGCGCGGACCTGGAAGTCGTAGGACGTGCCGTTCGTCAGCCCGTCGAAGAGGTGCGGGCTCGTCGAGGTGGTGCGCGCCTGGCCACCGTTGGCCCGGATCTGCACCTGGTCGATGGCGCACCCCTGGTCGTCGGGGAGTGCGTAGGTGACGGTCGCGGCCTCGTCGCCACGGGTGGCGCTCGGGGCCCCCGGGCGGTCGGGGACGGTGCACGGCTTGACAGGTGTCGACCACGCGCTCCAGGCGCCCCAGTCGGGGTCGCGGTTGCGGGCCTGCACGCGGAACTCCTGCTCGACGCCGTTCTCGAGGTTCGACCAGCGATAGTCGGTGGCGGTACCCACGCTGACGTAGGAACCGGGGGCCGAGCGCATCTCGATGCGGTACTCGATCACCGGATCACCATTGGGCTCGGCGTCGGTCCAGTCGATGTCGAGGTACCGGTTGCCGCGGGCGGCGACCGGGCGGGCGGGAGCGTCGGGCTCGCGCAACGGGTGCTCGGCGGCCGACCACGCCGACGGTGGTGATGCGCCGCTGGCGTTGACGGCGGTGATCCGGAACTGGTGGTTGATGCCGTTGTCGAGACCGGTCCACGTGTAGTCGGTGCGGTCGCCGAGCTCCTGGACCGCCGACTCGCCCCCGCCGATCTCCAGCTCGTAGCCGGTGATCGCCGACCCCTCGTTCGGTGGCGGCGTCCACGACACCCGGAGCTCGCCGTCGCCGAACTCGACCGTCGGCGACTGCGGCCGTCCGGGCTCGGTGTCGGGCGTGACGGCGGCGGAGAACTGGCTCCACTCACCCCACCCGGCGACGTTGGCGGCGCGCACCCGGAAGCGGTACGGCCGCCCGTTGGTCAGCCCGTCGAGGGTGTGCGACGTGACGACGCCGAGACCGACGGTCTCACCCCCCTCGATCTGCAGCTCGACCGCGTCGATCGGCGCCCCGTTCGACGGTGGCAGCGTCCAGGTGACCGTCGCGGTGGCGTTGTCCGCCGAGGCGACCGGGGTCGGTGGGGCCCCGGGCCGGCCGATCACCGTGACCCCGACGGTGCCGGTGGCCTGGCCGTTGGCGCTCTCGCGGGCGTCTTCGACGAGGTAGGTGAACGCGGCCTCACCGAAGAAGCTCGGATCGGGCGTGTAGACCGCCTGGAACCCCTCGGTGGTGGCCGATCCCGATCCGTCGGTGACCGTCGCTCCCAACAGTCGGAGCCCGTCGCCGAGCGGATCGACGTCGTTGCTCAGGACGTCGAGGATCACGGGCTGGCCCTGGTTCGTCGTGGCGCTGTCGGCGACGGCGGTCGGCGGTGGCACGTTCGGTTCGGTGACCGTGATGTCGACGGTGCCGCTCGCGGCTGCGCCCGCCGCGTCGGTCACCGTGAAGTTCGCCTGGTAGGTGTCACCGGCGGCGTTCACCGGCGGGTCGACCGTGAGCGTCGAACCGCTCGCCGTCACCGGACCGCCGCCGGCGTCGACCGTGAAGGTCAACACGTCGCCGGTCACCTCGTCGGGGTCGCTGGCGAGCGGGTCCAGCGCGATCGGCGTGGCCTGCCCGGCCTCGACCTGCACCGACGTGCTGTCCGCGATCGGCGGCGAGTTCTCCTGTGGTGCCACGATCACCTGCACGTTGCCGGAGACGCTGTGCCCGTTCTGGTCGTCGACGACGTAGGAGAAGCTGCCGACGCCGGCGAACCCCTCGTCGGGGACGAACTGCACCACGAGCTCGTCGGCGGACGAGGCGAGCACGTTCGGCGTCCCGCCCACCGGGGCGTCGCAGCAGACGAAGAACAGCTCGTCGCCGTCGGGGTCGGTCGCCTGCACGCCGACGTCGAGATCGACGGCGGTCTCGAAGGCGGTCTCCGCCTCCAGCGGCTCGACCTGCGGCGCAACGTTCTCCACGACGATGACCGTGACGAGCCCGCGAGCGCTGCCGCCGTCCGCGTCGACGAGGGTGTAGCCGACCTCGGTGGTCTCGTCCAGCGGGCCGAGCGTGAGCGTTCCATCGGCGGCGATGGGCGCCGCCGGGTTCTCCGAGGTGACCGTCAGGTCGGCGAGCCGGCCGTCGGGATCGGAGTCGTTGGCCAGCACGTTCACCGTCACCGAGTCGCCCTGGCGGATCGGGCCGACGAGGTCGTCGACGGCGATCGGCGCGAGGGGGACGGCGGCCTCGATGACCTCGATCGTGACGAGCGCGGCGTCCTCACCGCCACGACCGTCGGCGATGTCGTAGGTGAATGCGTGCTGCTCGCTGGCGCCGACGATCGTCAGGGGCGGCGTGAAGGTGATCACGCCGATCGGATCGAGCGCCACGGCGTCCGGACCGCTGACCGACGTCACGGCCAGCGGGTCGCCGTCCGGGTCGAAGTCGTTTGCCGCCACGTCGAGCTGGGTGACATCGCTGCCGACGATCACGGTGTACGAGTCGTTCGTCGCGGGCGGCGGACGGTTCTCGCCGTCGATCGGGAGCACGCCGATCACCACGTCGCCGACGGCGCGCTCGCCCTGGGCGTCGACCACCGTGTAGCGCAGACGATCCGAGCCGGCACCGTCGGTGACCGGCTCGTAGCGCACCATGCCGTCGTCGCCGACGGTGGCCGTGCCGAACACGGGTTGGGCGGCGATCGACTCGAGACGGATGGCGTCGCCGTCGGGGTCGGAGTCGTTGATCAGGACCGGGATGTCGATCGCCTGCCCGGCGAGCGTGCGCGCCACGTCGGGCCTGGCGACGGGCGGGCGGTTCGTCTCCTGCTCGGGGACCAACCGCACCTCGACGAGCGAACCGGTGCGGTTGCCGCCTTCGTCGGCCACGTCGTAGGCGAAGGTGAACCCGCTGGTCTCGCCGGGATCGACCGAGACGTACACCTCCTGTCCACCGGGTCCGATCCGCAGCTGGGCGCCCTCGGCATCGGAGACGCCCACGACGCGCAGCGCTCCGCCCTCCGGGTCGTAGTCGTTGACGAGCACCCGCGCCGAGGTGGTGTGTCCGGCGCGCACCTCGATGGTGTCCGGACGGGTGATCGGGGGCTGGTCCGGCGCACCGTTGTCGCTCACCGCCACGACGACGACACCCGAGACCGGGTCGTTGGCGCCGTCGGAGATCGAGTACCCGAACCGCGACTCCTCCGGTGCCCCGGGCTGCACGGTGACCCGGAACCCGAGGCCCTGGACCTGCTCGACCTCGAGGCCCTCGCCGTCCGTCCAGTCGACGATGCCGACGACATCGCCGTCGGGGTCGGTGTCGTTCTCCAGCACGTACACGTTGCGGGTGTCGCCACGGCCGATCGTCACGTCGTCGCGAACCGCGACGGGCGGGCGGTTCACGTCGCTCTCGCCCACGCGCACGCGGATGTAGGCGGCGTCGCGCTCGCTGCCGTCGATGATCGAGTACTTGAAGACGTAGTCGCCGGCGACGGTCGGCGCGAAGAAGAACTCGCCGTCGTCGCTGAGCGAGATCTCGCGGATCGCGTCCGGGTTGCCGTCGGTCTGCACGAGCTCGGGGAGCCCGGCGATCGTCAACGGGTCGTTGTCCGGGTCGGTGTCGTTGGCCATCACGTTGAAGGTCACCGGCTTGCCCACGACGGTGGCCGCGGTGTCGTTGACCGCGTCGGGCTCGTTGTTCGAGGTGTCGAGCCGGATCGCCACCCGGACGACGCCGGTGGACCGCTCACCGAACGAGTCGACGATGGTGTACGACAACTCGACGGTGCCGGAGTTGCTCGCCGGGTCGGGCGTGTAGGTGATCTCGCCGGACGGGTCGAACACGACGCTGCCGGTGGGCGCGTCGACCGACTCCAACACGAAGCTGTCGCCATCCGGGTCGTAGTCGTTGTTCAGCACGTTGAACGCCGCGGACGCCCCGCCGCGCACCTCGGCGATGTCCGTCACCGCGATGGGCGGCCTGCTCGTCGCACCGGCGGTGCTCACCTCGACCGCCACCGTCGCCGACGCCTCGAGCCCCCGCCCGTCGGAGATGACGTAGCCGAACGTGATCAGGCCGGTCGCTCCGGGCGCCGGAACGACCTGCAGCGAGGTCTGGTCGGCCGTGGCCGCGACCTGCACGCCCGCGGGCACATCGGTCACGGCGGTGATCATGAGGGCGTCGCCGTCGGGGTCCTCGTCGTTGGCGACGACGTCGACCACCACCGGCTGGTCGGTGCGCGTGCGGGCCTCGTCGTCGCGCGCCACCGGCGGCTCGTTGATGCCGTCCTCGTCGATCTCGGCGGCACGGATCTCGCCGATGTCGGGGTTCTCCTCGTCCTCGGCGTCCTCGGCGTCCCGGTCGCCGGCCTGGTCGGTGTCCGGATCGTCACCGGACTCGCCCAGCCCCGTGCCCCAGTCGTCGATCCGTTCGAGCTCGGTGTCGGTGCCGGCGATCCACATCGTGCCGTCGGAGAGGTCGGTGATCCAGATCCAGCCGTTGACGAGGCGCAGTCGCAGGCTCCCGGGGTCGGCACCCGTGAGGGCGGCCGATTCGTCCTGCCCGCCGGCGCAGATGCGCGTGTAGGACGGCGGTGTGCGGCCCACGGCGAAGGTGCAACCTCCGTACACGATCGGCGCCAAGGGATCCCCGCCACCGGTCGCGCCGCGGACGACGGGCGCGGTGCGGTCCGTGGCCCCGTCGGCCGTGACCCCGATCTCGATGACCGATCCGTCGCCGCCGGCGACGATCACGTTCTCCGCGCCGGCACCCGGTTGTTGGAGCATCGCCCCCGAGGCGACGCCACCGAGATCGATCGGGTCGACCGACGTGTCCGGCGGATCGGTGCCGTCGTCGAGCGGCAAGGCGAGCACGCCGTCGTCGAGCAGGAGCACCGCGACGTCCCCGATGCTGCTGAGCTGGCGAACCTCCGAGGCGACCGGACCGACCGGCACCGCCGTGGCCACACCGTCGGCGAACGCCGACGCGCCGGCAACGGGCAGGAGCAGCCGCTCACCGGCCCGATCGAGGACCAGGACGTCGTCGTCGAGCGTCGTGGTCACCAGCCCGGACCCCTCGGTGAGGTACCCGGGTTCGATGACGTCGAGGTCCGTGATGCTCCGCAACTGGTCGACGTCGAGCAGCCAGACCGACAGCGGGTCGGCGATCCAGATCACGGCGCCGCCGGGTCGGGCGACCAGCCGCGCCGTGCGCGGCACCGAGATCGTGTTGACGGTCTGGAACGTGCGCGGATCGACGACGGACACCGTGTTGGCGGAGCGATCGTGGGTGAGCACCAGCTCCCCCGCCTGTTCGACGTCGAACTCAGCGAGCGGATCGGCGACGCGCACGACGCCCGACACCTCACCGACGGACCGGTTCATGTGGCCGAGGACGCCGTCACTCCTGCGCACCAGCCACGCCCCACCGTCGTTCGTCTCGGCCCGCACGGAGTGCCGACCGTCGGCCTGGACGGCGGCGACGACGACGGCGACGATCATCGCGGCGACGAGGGCCGTGATGCCGACCTCTCGAAGCCACCGGCGAGTCACGTGTCCGTATACTACGGCCCGCCCCTCGCGATCAAAGGGGGACGAGTCCCCCCACCGAACCCTTCCGCCACATGGAGCAACGCCCGTCAGACGCCGGTCTCCCGGTCGCCATCGAAGGGTACGACGTGCTCGACCGCATCGGGGCCGGCGGCTTCTCGGTGGTGTACCGGGCTCGGCAGCGCTCACTCGACCGCGAGGTCGCGATCAAGGTCCTCAACCTCGGGTTCGCAACCGCCGACGAGCAGCGGACGTTCGAACGCGAGTGCCACGCCCTCGGGCGCTTGTCGCACCACCCCAACATCGTCACCGTGTTCAACGAGGCGATGACCGCCGACGGGCGCCCGTGCATCGTCATGGAGCTGTACGAGCACACGTTCCGTGAGCGGATCGACGCCGAGGGGCCGCTGCCGATCCCGACGGTGCTCGAAGTGGGCGTGCGCGTCGCCGGCGCACTCGAGACCGCCCACGAGGCGGGGATCCTGCACCGCGACCTCAAGCCGCACAACATCTTCGTGTCGGCATACGGCGAGCCGGCGCTGGGTGACTTCGGGATCTCCACCCTGGACGAGGAACGCAGCCACAGCGGGCCGTCGGGCCTGTCGGTCGCCTACGCCGCGCCGGAGGTCCTGGAGGACGGCCGGACGACGGCCGCCGCCGACGTGTACTCGCTGGCGGCGACGCTGTACCACCTGGCCGCCGGGGCCACGCCGTTCGCCAGCGCCCAGTTGAAGACCGCGGTGCGGCGGATCCTCACGGAGGATCCCCCGCCGCTCGGGCGGGCCGATGCGCCGCCGGGACTCGATCGCGTGCTGCGCCGGGCCCTGGCGAAGGACCCGGCCCAACGACCGGCGAGTGCCGCCGACCTCGCCGAGCAGCTGCGCGAGGTGCAGGCACGCCTGGGCCTCGAGCCGACGCCCCTCCCCCGCACGACGACGCGCACCGCGCCGCCGGTGCCGGCCACACCGCGTGCGCCGTCCGAACCGGAGACCCGCCCGACGTCATCCGCGCCGCCGGTCGCGTCGGCCGCCCGGGCGACGCCCGACGACGCGCCCGGCGACGCTGCGGGCGACGAGGAACACAGCATCACCGTCGCCCGTCCACGCCCGGCGCGCGAGGAGGCGCCGGTCGCACCCCCGCCCTCCACGACCCGACGGTGGTGGATCGGCGCCGCGCTCGCCGTGGTCGTGCTCGGCGGTGTCGGCGTCGGTGTGGGGCTCAGCGGCGGCAACAGCAGCGACGACGGCGGGCCCACCACCACGATCGACGCCTCGGCGGACGACCCGTTCCTCGATCCGCTGACCGTGCCGACCGACATCGAGGTCGTCGCGACCGCCGGCGGCTACGACGTCGGGTTCGCGATGCCGGACGACGCCACATCGGTCGAGGTGGTCATCGTGTCGGGGTCCGACGCCGGCACGATCGTCGGTGCCGACACGTCGCCGGCGTTCGTGGCCAGCGGCGATTCGTCGCTGTGTGTCGAGGTGCGCGCCCTCGGCGAGGGCGGCCGCATCTCCGCGCCGTCGCCGGCGTCCTGCTCGGCGTAGCGCCGACTCGGGTGCGACCCGGGCTCGGGTGCGACCCGGACTCAGGTCCGACCGCGATAGGTGGCGCGAGCGCCGCTGGCGTCCTTGTTCAGCCGCTTGCTGAGGTGCAGCCCCTCGAGGATGAACTCGACTGCGGCGCCCACCGCGGCGGGTGACTCGTCGCCGCCCGTGAGCGCGGCGACCGGGCCACGCAACGGCTCGACCTGCTCGACGAGCTTGGCCAGCTCGACGCTGGGCACGTCCTGGCCGGCGTGCACGATGCGACCCTCCTCGAAGGCCTCCACGACCGCTTGCGTGTCGCCGGGGGGCACCGACTCCTTGAACACGGTGAGCACGGCGCCCTTGACGAGGTTGTCCATGATCGCCCCCTCGCGACCCTCTTCGAGCGACTCGATCTCGACCTTGCCCATCGAGCTGGCGGCGAGCGCGTCGAGATCGTCGACGCGGGCCACCACGTTGGACTCGCCGGCCTTCAACCCGCGACGGAGGGCGTTGGCGGCGAGCGCTTCGTAGTTGCTCACGCTGAGCCGCACGCTGACACCGCTGCGCTGGTTGACCTGGTTGGAGGAGCGGGCGAGGTGGGAGAACGTGGCGACCACGTCGGACAGGTAGTCCGGCACGGAGACGCGCACGTCGCCGGCGGCGCCCGTGACCTGCAGCGACGTCGCCTCCTGCTGCATGATCTCCACCTCGGTGGCGACCTCCAGCGGGTAGTGCGTGCGGATCTGGCTACCGAACCGGTCCTTCAGCGGCGTGATGATGCGGCCGCGGTTGGTGTAGTCCTCGGGGTTGG
>CAYGLH010000132.1:0-8967 GCA_964350535.1 uncultured Ilumatobacteraceae bacterium | reverse complement strand
TCGGTGATCTCCGCGCGCGCGCTGGTGAGGATCGAGATCGAGTGGTGCGGGATCATCGCCCGCATGTAGGACTCGTCTTGCACGGTCGTCTGGCTCCGCACGATCCACACAGCACCCACGAACACAAGTGCGGCCCCGACGAAGATGGCGACGTTGACCTTCCAGTTCCTGTACATGCCGATCATGAAGCTCAACATGATCACCGCCATGGCAGCACCCATCACGAAGGTCATGTAGAAGCGTGTCTCGCTCCACTCGACGTCGTCCAACCGGTACGTGTTGACGTAGGTCAGCACGAACATCGCCAAAATCGACGTCGCAATCATCGCCCCGAATCTCCAGTAGTGACGATGGGCATCGCGCCGGTCATCGGGAGCGCCGCCAGCGTCCGGTTCAGAGTCGGTGACGAGGTCGTGGTCGTCGGGTGATGCCGTCTCGTGACCGGCTGTCGGGCCTGGCGCTGCTTCGACGTCGTTCGCGCTGTCGTCGCGGTCGGTAGAGGTGTCTGCCGGGTCCATCATGCCTCCGGGTGGCTTGCTACTACGTCATGTCGGACCTACCCGGTCGGCGCATTCCCGAAACGTCGCTGCGCGCTCGGCGCGATGGGCACACGGCTGAAGTCGCCTCCGGGGGGACCGACGGTCGGGAGTTACCTCAGCGACGAACTGGCCCGCAGACCCGGCTGGGTCCGACCGGATCGTGCAACAGCGCCAGGGCAAGCGACGATGGATTACTGGCGGGCGTGCGATGCGATGACGTGGCAGCGATGCGGGTCGGTGCACTCGGCATGGTCGAGCGACGCGGCCCGCTCGGCGAGGGCCGCGAGATTCGATCGTGATGCTCGCAGCTGGGCGATCTGTGCGTCGATGTCGGCGAGGTGACGTCGCAACAGGTCGATGGTGTGCTCGCACGTCGCCTCGCCGGCCGTCTTGAGTTCGACGAGGGATCTGATCTCGGTGAGGGTGAGCCCGCTGGCCTGGGCGTCCTTGATGAACAGCAGGCGCTCGACCGCGTCAGGCTGGTAGTCGCGGTAGTCGGACGGTGTGCGCTCCGGCTCGGGCAACAGCCCGATCGACTCGTAGTAGCGGACCGCCTTGGCGGTGACGCTGGCCCGGTCTGCGAGTTCACCGATTCGCATCACGCCACCCCTGCTGCTGCAGACTCGGTCGCCGCGGCGGCTGGCCCGTCCGGCAGGTCGACCGGTCGGAGGTCGAGACGACGCAACAGCTGCGCGTTGGCGGCAACGATGATCGTCGAGAGGCTCATCGCCACCGCGGCAGCCGCCGGCGGCATGACGATCCCGGCGAACTCGAAGGCCCCGGCAGCGATCGGGATCGCCACGAGGTTGTAGGCGGTGGCCCAGACGAGGTTCTGGATCATCTTGCGGTAGCTGGCACGCGAGAGGTCGATCACCCCCGTGACGCTGCGCGGGTCGCTCGATGCGAGCACCACACCGGCGGACTCGATCGCGACGTCGGTGCCAGCACCGATGGCGATTCCGACGTCGGCGCGAGCGAGCGCGGGAGCGTCGTTGACCCCGTCGCCGACCATCGCGACCTGTTCGCCGCGAGACTGGAGTTGGGCGACTTGGGCGTCCTTGTCCTCGGGCAGGACCTCGGCGAACACCTCGTCGATGTCGAGGTGGCCGGCGACGGCGTCGGCGTCCTGTTGAGCGTCGCCGGTGATCATCGCCACGCGCACGTCGCGGTCGTGGAGGTCGTTCACCGCGACCTCCGACTCGGGACGGGTCTCGTCGGCTTGGGTGAGTGCTCCGATGACGGTGCCGTCAGCCACGACGTAGAGCACCGAACCGCCCTCGGATCGCCAACGGTCCGTGGCGGCGATGAGAGCGGCGGGCTCGACGAGCTCGAGATGGTCGAGCAGCGCGGGGCCGCCAACAGCGACATCGGTGCCGTCCACCAGCGCGGTCACCCCGCGCCCGGTGATCGCCTCGAACCCGGTCGCCGCCGGCAGGTCCAGATTCCGGTCGTTCGCGGCGGCGACGATCGCCCGGGCGACAGGATGCTCACTGTCGCCCTCCGCGGCTGCCGCCATGGCCAGCACCGCGTCAGGATCCTGCCCGTCGGCCGCGACATGGTCGACCACCGCGTGGTTGCCGCGTGTCAGCGTGCCGGTCTTGTCGAACAACACGATGTCAACGGTGCGCATCCGCTCCAGGGCGCGGCGGTCCTTCACCAGGATCCCGGCCCGGGCCGCCGAGGCAGTTGAGATCGAGATCACCAAAGGGATCGCCAGCCCGAGCGCGTGAGGACAGGCGATGACCAGCACCGTGACCGTGCGGATCACTCCCTCAGATGGCTCACCGAGCAGCGACCAGACCAACATCGTGACCACCGCCGAACCAGCCGCGACGTAGAACAGCGCCGCCGCGGCGCGGTCGGCGAGCGCTTGTGTGCGCGACTGGGAGGACTGCGCGTCACTCACCAGCCGCTGGATACCCGCCAGCGCGGTGTCGTCGCCGACCGCATCGACGCGCACCCGCACCGACGAATCCGTCGACACCGTGCCCGCGACCACCCGCTCACCGTCGCGGCGGTGAACCGGACGGGACTCGCCGGTGATCATCGACTCATCGAAGCGCGCCTCACCATCGACGATCTCGCCATCGGCAGGCACACGACCGCCCGGGCGGACCAACACGACGTCGCCGACCTGGAGGTCCGCGATCGAGACCGACTCGACGTCACCGTCGGCCGCGATCCGTTCGGCGGTGTCGGGGAGCAATTCGGCCAACGCGGCCAATGCGCCCTGGGCCTGCCCGATCGCCTTCATCTCCTGCCAGTGGCCCAACAGCATCACCACGATCAACGCCGCCAGCTCCCACCAGAAGTTCAGATCGCCGATCCCGAGCGACGACGCCAGCGACGACAGATACGCAACCGTGATCGCCAACGCGATCAACAGCATCATCCCCGGCTGCCGATTGCGTACCTCCACGACTGCGCCCTTCAGGAACGGCTGGCCGCCCCACAGGTAGATGACCGTCCCCAACACCGGAGCGGGCCACGCCGCCCACGCGCCGTCGATCGAGTAGCCGAACCACTCCTGGATCTGTTCGGAGAACACCAGCACCGGCACCGCCAGCGCGAGGTTCCACCAGAACAGCCGGCGAAACATCTCCGGGTCGTGGCCCGCGTGCTTGTCATGGGAGCCGTGACCGTCGCCGTGCGACTCGTCGTGACCGACCATCGAAGTGTGATCGACCTGTTCGTCTGAGTCTCCGGCGACCGGCTCCGCTGTCGGATGTGTGCTCATGACCTACACCTACACCTTCCCGCCGGATGGAAGGTCAAGCAGGATGTTGCGGGCTCAAGTGCTCGACGCGACGAGCACCGCGGTGAGCACGATCACAGCAACCATGACCACAGACTCGACCAGCAGAGAAGCCCTCAAGTGAGTGGCGGCATCGCGGTCGTCGGGTCGGGCCTCGAGAACCGGACGCAACACGAAATGGTTGTAGCCACCCAGCCCTGCTCCAACGGCCACCGCTGCGATCTTGATGAGCAGAACCTGCCCCCAGTCCGTCGAGAACAACTCACCGGGCGAATCGAGCACCAACCACGCCATCACCACACCAGCCACGGCCAGCGCTGCCAAGGACACACCCGCGATCGTCGAGAAACGGATCACCATCGCGGCCAACCCCGTGTCGACCCGACGACGCCGACGCATCCACGCGATCAACGTCATCGCGAACACACCGCCAACCCACACCGACGCCGCCGCGACGTGAACCAGATTCACCGCCGCATGAAGGAACCACGGCCCACGGCTGACCGTGTGACCGTCGAACCAGTAGGCGCCCAGCGCCAACGCCAGACCCACGAACCCCAGCACCGCACTCGAGTCGGCGCTCCAACGGAACTGATCCGACCGCTCGCCCGCTTCTCGAGGAACGCCGTGCTCGTCCGAACGACCCGCTACTTCCTCCAGTGCAACCGCCGCGGAGACCGAACGTGGCGGCCCGGCGATCGTGCCGGCGCGTGGCCCGAAGCCGACGAGCACCAGGAGACCAGCGGCAATCGTCGACAACGCAGCGATGCCCGGCTTCGCGGTGGCAATGTCGGACAGCGGCGACGATTGGGTCTCGTCGAGCGCCGCCAATGCGGCCAGCCCGCCTGCAATCAGCCCGAGACCCGCGAGACGTACCCATCCCAACAGCCGGCCGATCTCCTCGCGTCGGCCACGAACCACCCACAACAGTGCCGAAACCACCCCCACCGCGAACACGGTCGAACCCATCGCCATCGTGCGCGCCGCCCGACCGACAAAAGGATTCGACACCTCTTCCTCAGCAAGGAACTCGTCCATCGACACGGTCGACTCACCGGCCGAGACTGTCGTGGTGGGCGGTGACGCGGCGGTTGCCTCAGCGGGCGACGATGTACCCGCTGGAGGAGCCGTCGTTACGGCACCCACCGTGGACTCCGGCGCCGGATCCTCCACGGTGAACTGGAACGCGCCTCGAATCGGGTGGGCATCGCCGGCCTGAACATCCCACCGAAACCCGTAGAGGCCCGCGCCCAGCGGCGGATCGAACGAGACGACGAACGACGTACCATCGGTCGGGTCGACCGAGTCCGGAACCCTCACCGTGCCGTCCGGCTCGAGCAACTCGAATCCATCGCCGGACTCCACCGCCGGGTTGGTGAACTCGATCGTCACCGTCGACAAGGGCCCCTCCACCACCTCGCCATCGGCAGGGATCGACGACTCGAACTCGGTGTGCGCCGACACCGGCGCGGACCACCCCAACGCCACCAGCAACGTCAAACACACCGCCACGAACGCGAGACGCGCCCGAAGAACACTCGGCTGTTTCGTCATGAAACCGACACACTAGCGACCCGACCTTCGAACTCCGACGCGATGTCGTAGTCGGAGAACGCTGGGGCGGGCGTTCAGCTGCTCGGGGTTGGCTGCGATGTTCGATCGCCGGCGCGCTTGCGTGAGTCGTCACGTGTGTGGTGGAGGATGTGGCAGATGTTGCCGTCGTCGCAGTCGGCGGGGTCGAGCTGGCGGCTGCTCTCCAGCAAGCTCACCAGTTCTTGTTCCATCTCGGCGAGCTGCGCTCGACGCTGCTGAACGTCGGCGAGCTTCGCCGAGAGCAGCTGCCCGACGTGGGAACAGGGAGCCTCGCCGGTGTCGCGGATGTCGATGATGCCCCGGATCTCGGCCAGGGTCAGACCTGCGGTCTGGGCCGAGCGGATGAACCGCAGTCGTTGCAACGTGGCATCGTCGTAGATCCGGTAGCCGTTGTCGGCACGGTCAGGTTCGGGAAGCAGGCCGGTTCGTTCGTAGAAGCGCACCGTTCGCGTTGGGATGCCAGCTGCGTCGGCCAGTTCACCGATCAACATTTCATCATCCTACGCCTTGACCTTCTCCTGTAGGAGAAGCTTTACGGTCGGGTCGATGAACGTCACGCTGTTGTACTTCGCGGACTGTCCCAACTGGCGCGAAGCAGACGAACGACTCCGCACGATCGAACGCGAGCACCCCGACCTACAGGTATCGCGTCACATCGTGGACACCCTCGAGGAGGCCGAACGGACCCAGTTCCGTGGTTCACCCAGCATTCTCATCGACGGCGCCGATCCCTTCGCCGACGCCGACAATCCGGTCGGACTGTCGTGCAGGATGTACCAGACCCCGGCGGGTCTGGCGGGATCCCCCACGCTCGATCAACTGCGCCAGGTGATCGCCGCTGCGAAGCGAGGGCCGGAGGCGAGCAGGACACGCGGGCGATGAGCGAGTCCCAGCCTGCACGTCGTGCGAGCCTCTATTGGGCCGCAGTGCTTGCGGCGGCACTGCTCGGCCTCGCGGGGTACGTGGGCTACGTGTTGTACCCGCGGTTCGATCTGCCCGCGGGCGCGGGCGTCGGGCTGCTGGTGCTGGCCGCCGCTGCAGGCGTGGCGTCGTTCTTCTCCCCATGCTCGTTCCCACTGCTCGTCACGATGCTCGCCCGACCGATCACCGACGCCGACGGCCGACCGCTGCAACGAGCGATCACCTACGCTGCAGCGTTGTCGATCGGGGCCGTCGGATTCCTCACCATCACCGGCGGCGCTCTCGCCCTCGGCGCGGGCTCGCTTGTTGAGAGCGTCACGTTCACCAGCACAACCGGACGGGTGCTGCGCGTGGTCGTCGGGTCCGCGCTCGTTTGCTTCGGACTCCTTCAACTCAACCGCATCAGCATCGATCTGCGCCGCTTCGAGCCTCGACTCCACGGGGTGCTGCGCAAGCAAGCCGAACTGCGGCGACGTCGCCCGTTCGGCGGGTTCGTGCTGTTCGGGTTCGTCTACCTGCTCGCCGGGTTCGGTTGAACGGGACCGATCCTGGCCGGTCTGGCCACCCAATCGCTCACCTCCGGAGGGGTTGGTGCTGCGGCAACCAGCTTTGTTGTCGCCGCGGTCGCGATCGTCGCGCTCATGTTCACGGTCGCGATCATGCTGGCGACTGCCCGAGAGCAACTTGTCGATGGCATCCAACAGGGCGCGCCCACGATCAAGCGTTGGGGCGGCCGAGTCCTCATCGCCGTCGGAAAATGGTTCATCGCGCTCGGCGTCTTCGCCGGCTTCTTCGCCGAACTCTTCCCCGTCTGACGGACCAATCCATCACACCAGCGTCCGCGCAGGTCGAATCACGCGCGTCGCCGACTGAGCTGCATGTGCGCGACAACCGGCACCGGCCGCTCCAACGAGAATGCCCAACGTGCAGGCGGTGACATCTCCGTAGGCCTGCTTTCAGGGGGTTCAGTTCCGTAGGTCCGCACCCGGCGCGGTGTCAGGGTGAGCCGAAGAGGGCACCGATCGGGAGTCGTCCTTCGAGGTAGTCGACGAGGTGGTCCATGAAGGTGGCGGTGTCGGATGGGCCGTCCCAGCGGAGCCGAACCGTGTCGGTGTCCTGGTCGAGGTCGAATCCCCAGAACGCGCAACAGCGCTTCTCGTCGGCGGCGAACTGTTGCAGGTCGGCGATATTGGCCGGTGTTGGCGGCAGGTCGAGTACGACGCCGTGTGGGGTGCGTTCGATCCTGGCCAGGTGGTGGCGGATGCGTTCGATCATCTCGATGTGGGCAGCGATGTCGCTGGCGTCGATCGTGCACGCGATCGGCTGGTTCGCGTCGTAGAGCGGCCCGGAATGGGTGTTGGTCATGGCATCACCGTAAACTCTGGAGTCATGTCCAGAGTCAAGAGACAACGGTGAAGATCGGCGAGGTCGCTGCGTCGGCCGGGGTGACCGTTGACACGATCCGGTTCTATGAGCGACGCGGCGTGCTTCCCGAGCCGGAGCGCCGACCGTCGGGCTATCGCGACTATGCGCCCGAGACCGTCGAACGGATCCAACTGGCGCGCAGCTTGCAGCGCGTCGGGCTCACCCTCGACGAGATCGTCGACGCACTCCACGCCCACGACACCGGCAACGCGACCTGCGACAGCGAACGGTGGCGTCTCGACGTCGCCCTCGAGCGCGTCGATCAGCGCATCGCGGAGTTGCGCACGGTCCGTCGTTCGATCCGGCGCGCCCAGGCTGCCTGCGAGTCGGGTAACTGCAGCCTCACGACGATCGGCTGCTGAGTTCGCCACGGCGGGGCGCCGAGCGCGTGGACATTCGCCGGTGCATCGGCTCGCTCGGCCCGATGTGAGCGAACGGCGTCTCCGTCGTCCAGGTCGTCGGAGACGGTCAGGCGGGCCGCGGTGCGTACATGATCACCGCGACTCCGACGAGACAGACCAGCGCGCCGATCAGGTCGTAGCGATCGGGCCGGAAGCCGTCCGCGATCACACCCCACAGCAGCGAACCGGCGACGAACACCCCGCCGTAGGCGGCCAGGATCCGACCGAAGTTCGGATCCGGCTGGAACGTGGCCACGAACCCATACCCGGCCAACGCGACCGCGCCGACACCGACCCAACCGATACCGCGATGCTCGCGCACGCCCTGCCAGATCAACCACGCCCCGCCGATCTCCAACACCGCCGCGGCGACGAACAGCAGGATCGAACGCAACGTGTCAGGCATGCAACCGGACCGTACCGTCGGCAACGAACACGCTCGACGTCGTCGTTCCCGGCAACATCGTCTGGTCCCGTAGCGATGCGTGCAGCTATCGGGCTGCGGCCAGCACACTCTCGGTCGGGCTCCAAGATTTCTTCTTGACCTTCAAGTCGAGTCGAGGGTTTATCGTGCAGGAATGACCACCACCGACACGGCTCCGGGCCGGTATCGGATTGCCGAGATCGCCCGGCACAGCGGATTCGCCCCGAGCGCGTTGCGCTACTACGAACAGGCCGGTGTACTCGCAGCCCCCGAGCGCACACCCGCCGGCTACCGGCTCTACAACGATCGCGATATCGAACGGCTGCGCTTGGTCGCTCGCGCCAAGGACCTCGGCTGCACCCTCGACGAGATCACCGACCTGATCGAGGCGTGGGACAGCGACGAATGCGAACCGGTGAAACACCGCCTGCGGTCGCTGGTCCTCGACAAAGTCGCCGCAATCGAAACCCATCTCGCCGAACAAACCGCGTTCGCCACCCAACTCCGCGCCACCGCCGAGGCCCTCACCGGCCGCCCCCTCGACGGCCCATGCGACGACTCGTGCGGCTGCACCACGAGCAACACCCCACAACACCGCGAACCGGACACCGCAACCACCGACAGCGAGGCGTGCGGGGCAGGGTGTGGCTGCGCCGGCGACGACCACGCCGTCCCGCTCGGCCGTCAGCGCGTCGGGCACGACCAGCGGCTCGTCACTCAGGATCGTGTGGCCACAGAACGACTCGTCCCGGCCGGTCGGCGCCAGCGCGTCGCAGAGCCCGGCATTGGCCTTAAACCACTGGCGGTCCGAATCCACCAGCGCGATGTACGCGATCGGCGTGCCCAGCACGTGCCGCGCCAGCTTCACCACCCGGTCAAACCGCGGCTCCGACGGGGTGTCCAGCACCC
>CAYGLH010000131.1:1346-8994 GCA_964350535.1 uncultured Ilumatobacteraceae bacterium | reverse complement strand
TTCTTCGACGACCAGCACGACCTCGACCACCAGCACGACCTCGACGACCAGCACGACCTCGACGACCAGCACGACGTCGACCACCACGACCACCGAACCGCCGTTGCCGGACCTCGAGTGGCCGGTCGATGCGGCGCTGCAGACCTCCAGCCCCGCGCCGACGGAGATCGGTGTGCAGTGGCCCGCCCAGGCCGACGCGACGGAGTACATCGTGACGATCGGCGACGACGAACTCACGGTCGACGCTCCCGCGACGTCGGCGATCGTCGACGGGCTCGCACCCGACACCGACTACAGCGTCGACGTGGTGGCCACCGATGGCGACAGCACCACGCCGGCGCTGACCGCAGAGCAGCGCACCCTCGAGGAGGCGCAACCACGCGACCTCGTGCCCGTCGAGGTGGCCCCCAGCCCGCAGACCTCGACCCACGACGCCGCGACCTTCTTGTTCACGGGCCCCGACCCGGTGCAGGTCGGCGTCCAGCCCGGCGCCCTCAACCCAGAGCGCACCGGCATCATCAGCGGACGCGTCGTCGACCGTGCCGGTGAACCGCTCGAAGGCGTCACCGTGTCGGTGCTGCACGCCGATGAGGTCGGCCACACCGTCACCGCAGATGACGGGCAGTGGGATCTCGCCGTCAACGGCGGCGGACAGATCGTGATCGACGTGACCGCACCCGGGTACCTGCCGGTGCAGCGCACGTTCGCCCTCGAGCGCGGCGAGTGGCACGACGAGGGCGACATCGTCCTCGTGCCCATGGACGACGAGTCGACGGTGATCCCGCTCGACGCGGAGGCCCCGGGCGACGCGTTCGGCAGCCACGTGGCCCGGACCGTCGTCGACACCGATGGTGACCGCCGCGCCCGACTGCTGGTCCGCGACGGCACGAGCGCGGAGCTCGAGTTCGCCGATGGATCGACCCGGCCCACCGACTCCCTGACGGTCACGATCACGGAGTACACCGAGGGCGACAGCGGTCCGGAGGCGATGCCGGGCACGATGCCCGACTACATCGGCTACACGTACGCGGTCGAACTGACCGCCGCCGAGGCGGTCGCCGCGGGCGCTATCGGGGTCAACTTCGACCAGCCGGTCGTCCTGCTGACCGACAACTTCCTGGGCATCCCGGTCGGTGCTGCCGTGCCGACCGGCACCTACGACCGCCAGGCGGGCTACTGGGAGAGCCAGCCCGACGGGATCGTGATGAAGATGCTCGGCGTCGACGGCGAGGGTCGTGCCCTCGTCGACGTCACCGGCGACGACGTCGCCGACAATGACGACGTCGACGTGCAGAGCGTCCTCGACGATGCGGAGCTGCGCGAGCTGGCCGAGCACTACGAGGTCGGTGACGAGTTCTGGCGCAGCGAGCTGATGCACTTCAGCCCACAGGACCTCAACTACAAGTGGGTCGTCGAGCCGTCGGTCGGCATCCCGGAGATCCCCGACGTCGCGACGCCGTCGATCGGCGCCTCCGACCCCGTCGACTCACCGTCCACCGTGGAGGGCTACGGCACGGTCGAGTACGAGAACCAGACGCTGCGCGAGTCGTTGCCGGTCACCGGGAGTGACCAGACGCTGTCGTACTCCTCGGCGCGGGCCGCCGGCCGTGGCGCCACCCTCAGCGTGCCGATCACCGGTGCCACCGTCCCGGCGGGAGCGGAGAGCCTCACGGCCGAGATCGCCATTGCGGGCCGCACCTTCACGCGGAACTTCTCGCTGAGCCCGAACCAGTCATGGACCTTCACCTGGGACGGCATCGACTCCTACGGCCGCCAGATCGCCGGCCCGCAGCGCGCCCGGCTGACGCTGACCTACATGTTCCCCGGACGCTACGAAGTGCGACCGCTGTCACCGCTCGAGTGGAGCCTCCGGGCGCTCGGCTTCGCCCGGCCACCGACGCTGCCCGAGAGCCTGGTCGATGCCCGGGTGCCGTATCCGGTGCGACGCACCTCGTCGTTCACGATGTTCGGGTCCGACATGATCGCCGCCGACCTCGGTCTCGGCGGATGGTCCCTCTCCGGCGTGCACGCGTACGACGCGTCCACGGGAACCCTGTTGCGTGGCGACGGC
Source organism: uncultured Ilumatobacteraceae bacterium (assembly GCA_964350535.1). GTDB lineage: Bacteria > Actinomycetota > Acidimicrobiia > Acidimicrobiales > Ilumatobacteraceae > CAYGLH01. The sequence continues at coordinate 6,923 of CAYGLH010000131.1, read as the reverse complement.
ACACGCGAGCGCGTCGGAGAGGTTCCGGGGCAGTTCGGTGGCGTCGAGTCCGTCGTCGGGACGGGTGAGATCGACCCGGCGTGCACCGACTTCGGTGACCCCTGCGGCGACGGCGGGCTCGCCGACGACGCGTCGATGGTGTCCCCGGCGGAGGTCGCCTACGACCTCGACGGCAACCTGCTGGTGCTCACCGAGAGCGGCCGGCGTCTCCGTCGGGTCGACGCGTCGTCCGGGATCATCACCACGATCGCCGGCAGCGGCGCCTGCCTGACGCTGGCCGATCCGTACGCGTCGGCTCCCTGCGACGGAGAACCCGTCGTGGATCCGCCGGGCTGCGCACAGGCCGGAGATCCGTGTGGCGACGGCGGACCGGCCGTCGACGCCCACTTCGCCGCCTTCGACGTGGAGGTCGGCCCCGACGGGAGCATCTACCTCCTCGACCCGGGTACCAAGCGCATCCGTCGCATCCTGCCGGACGGCACGATGACCTCGATCGCGGGGACCGGTGGCGACTGCGCCTCGGGCGAGCAGTGCGGCGACGACGGTCCCGCCATCGACGCGCCCCTCGGCCGTCCGCAGGTGTTCACCGTCGGCGACGACGGATCGGTGTACCTCACCGATCTGACGCGGATCCGGCGGGTCACCCCCGACGGCATGATCTACACGATCAGCGACGGCAACTTCTGCGATCCGCGCTACGACGCCGGTCCGGAGTTCTGCGGTGACGGGGGAGCGGCGCTCGACGCCGGATGGTTCAACATCCGGGCGATGGCCGCCATGGACGACGGCAGCCTCCTCGTGGTCGACGAGACGAACCGCGTGATCCGTCGGATCACGCCCGACGGACGCATCGAGCGCTGGGCCGGCACCTACTTCCAGCAGCCGGATCCCGGCGCCGGGTACGCAGGTGACTCCTGCACCGATCGCGGCTGGTGGAACGCCGGCGTCGGCGAGCCGCTGTACGACGAGCCGTGCGCAGAGGGCCAACATCGTCTCGAGACGCCGCTGCCGCCGATGACCGACATCGCTGTCGGCACGGACGGGTCGGTCTTCGTCGCCACCGGCGGCTGGATCGGGTACTGCTACGAGGAGTGGGATCCGCCGGAAGACCCCTTCGAGGACTACTGCGGATGGGGCGACTACGACAACGACGGTGGCTTCGACGACTACCGCCTGCTGCGCATCACGCCCGGCGGAACCGTCACCCGCTACGCAGGGACCACCGAACTGTGGGTGCCCCAGGTGGGACAGTTCGCCACGACCGTCCCGTTCGACGGCCAGCGCGGCTTCGCGCTCGATCCGACCGACGCTCCGGCCTGGACCGGCGGCTACTTCCAGCGTCAGCGGGTCTGGCGGGTCGGCGACACGACGCCACCCATCGAGTCGGGTGAGCGGTTCGTGCCGGACGGTGAGTTCCTCCACGTCTTCGACACCGACGGTCGCCACCTGCGCACCCAAGGGTTGCGCACCGGAACGGTGTTGTCCTCGGTGGCGTACGACCCGGCCGGCCGCATCGCGTCGGTCACCGATCGCGACGGCAACGTCACCACCGTGGAACGCGACCAGGCCGGCACGCCGCTCTGGATCGAGAGCCCGTACGGCGACGTCACCCCGCTCACGATCGACGGCGCCGGGCGACTCTCCGAGGTCGCCAACCCGGAGGGCGAGACGACCACGCTCGGCTATCGGGGCACGACCGGGCTGCTCACGTCCGTGGCCGGAGCGATCGCCGGGGCGGAGTACACGTTCGGCTACTCCGGCGACGGCCGGTTGACGAGCGCGACCGATCCGGACTCCAACACCACCACCATCGCCCGATCGGCGCTCGCGGGTGGCGGACGCCGCATCGCGGTGACGACCCCGTCCGGTGACACGCTCACCTTCGACACGGAGCGGGCCGATGGCGGGACGAAGAAGATCTCCACCACCACCGGCTACAACGGTGCGACACGCGTGGTCACGGTGGACGGTCGGGGCAGGTCGACGCTCGAGACGCCCGACGGCGTGATCCGCACGACCACCTTCTCGCCGGACCCACAGTACGGGCCTGCGTTGCCGTTCCCCCGCCAGCTCGTGACGACCGGCGACGGACCGTCGCGCACCGAGCGGGTCGAGCGCAGCTGGGACCGTGAGTCGGGCACCGGCGAGCAGACCTTCACCGAGCGCTACATCGATGGTGGCGCGACGAGCGAGCTCACGTGGGACAGCGCGACGTCGACGCGGTCGACGAGCACCGCGGAGGGGCGCGCCACGGTCGAGGTCCTCGACGCGGTCGATCGGGTCGCCACCCGCTCCTCCGACGGCCTCGCCGACATGACCTTGACCTACGACACGCGCGGACGGCTGATCAGCCGGACCGACGGCGAGGGAGCGACGGAGCGCACCACGACCTACGGCTGGGACGGTGCCGATCTGACGACGATCACCGACGCGATCGGCAACGAGATCACCCACAGCTACGACGACGCCGGACGCGTCGTGGGCAGCGAGCTCGCCGACGACGCGACCATCGGGGTCGTGCGCGACCTCCACGGCAACGCCACGTCCTACGACCTGTCGTCGGGTGCGAGCTTCGAGCAGGGGTTCGACCTCCTCGACCGGGTCGGCGGCTTCACGATGCCCGGTGCTACGCCGGCGCCGACGCGCACGACCACCTACGGCTACGACGTCGACGGTGCGCTCGCACGTGTCGATCGCGCCGATGGCACCGAGTTGACGTTCACGCGGGACGGCCAGCAGTTGACCGGCCGTCAGGGCGATGCGTCGACGACGACGTTCACGTACGACCCCGACAGCGGGCAGATGCTCAGCGCGGCGACCGCCGACGCCACGGTGTCGTTCGCGTACGACGGCGCGCTGACGGCGTCGCAGACGATGAGCGGTGCCGTCGCCGGCACCGTGACCTCCACGTGGAACAGCTCCGAGCGGCTCGCCAGCGAGACCGCCGGTGGCATCACCGTCGGCTACGGCTACGACGACGACGGGTTGCCGACCACCGTCGGCGACGAGACGGTCACCTACAACGCGGCCGGGTTGGTCGAGACGCGCACCCTCGGCAACGTCGAGGTGAACTACGAGTACGACGAGTTCGGGCAGCTCGCCCGGACGCTCGCCGTGCACGATCCGTCCGGTGCAGCGACCGTGCTCTTCGACGAGCAGCTCGGTCGTGACGACCTCGGTCGGGTCGACGCGCGAACCGAGACGATCGGCGGCGCGACGACCAACTGGACCTACGGGTACGACGCACGCGGCCGCTTCGACGAAGCGACCGAGGGCGGCACGACGCGCAGCTACGGCTACGACGCCAACTCGAACCTGGTGTCGTCGCCCGCCGGGACCGGCACCTACGAGGCCGACGACCGGATGACGGCGTTCGGCACCCGCACGGTCAGCCACGACGCTGCCGGCGACCTCACCAGCGTGGCCGACGGGTCGGATGTCACCACGTTCGACATCGATGCCGCCGGCTTGCTGCGTGGTGTGGACCTGCCGGACGGCAGCGAGGTCGAGTACCTGTACGACGGGCTCGATCGTCGCGTCGCCCGGGTCGTCGACGGCATCACGGAACGATCGTGGATCTACCGCGACGGTGACTCGCCGGCGGTCGAGCTCGACGGGTCCGGTGCGGTGGTGACGCGCTTCGTGTACGGGGTGCACGGCGCGACGCCGGACTACCTCGTCACCGGCGGGACGGCCCACGTCGTCGTGTCGGACTTCCGGGGCAGCCCCAGGTTGATCGTGAACGCGGCGACCGGTGCGGTCGTCCAGCGGCTCGACTTCGACGAGCTCGGGGCGATCGTCGCCGACAGCGCTCCCGGCACACAACCGTTCGGGTTCCAGGGCGGGCTGGTCGAGCCGGACACCGGCCTGGTCCGGTTCGGAGCCCGCGACTACGACCCGTCGACCGGCCGGTTCGTCAGCCGCGACCCGATCCTCTTCGCAGGCGCGCAGGCGAACCTCTTCATCTACAGCAACGGCGACCCGATCAACCGCTCCGACCCGACGGGCCTCGGCCCGGCGGGGTCGAACGTGCCGGCCAACGGCAGTCCGCGGACCCACTCGGTCGGTGTGGACCTGTCGGGCACGGTCGGAGTGTTCAACGTCGGCGTGAACATCTCCGTGGCCTGGGACACGCAGGGCGATTTCGGGATCCAGGTCTCGCCGTCGGCGGGCGGCTCGGTCGGAGCCAGCGTGGAGGGCGCCGTGGCGTACTCCAACACGTCGGGCAACCTGAAGAGCGGCGACGGCCCGTCCGTCGCGGTCGGTGGCATCGCCGGCAACGGCGTCGGTGGTGGCACCAGCTCGATCTTCAACGCCAACGGGTATGCGGGCCAGAAGTACAGCGCCGGCATCGTCGCCGGTGCCTCGGGCAACGCAGAGTCGGGCTACACGTTCTCGCTGACGAAGAACGACGTGGCCGGCGCGGTCACCAGCGCCAGGGACAGCATCTACTACGCCGGGCTCGGGGTGGCATCGAACCTGGGCTACCAGCCGTAGGTCCGGTCTCGCCGGCGCCAGTCAGTCGCTCGCCAAGCGGCTGATGGCGTCGGCGAGCACGGCCGGATCGCCATCGATCTCGAGCACGAGACGACCGAAGTCGTGGTCGCGCAGGTCGAGCACGAGGAGCTGGTCGTTCGCGGTGCCGCGCCCGACCGCCCAGTACTGCACGTCGTTCTCGCCGCGGGCGAGCATCGACCCGACCCGGCGGCCGTTCGGCGAGGCATGACCGGAGTGGCTGCCGATGCCGACGACACGGTGCTCGATCATCAGCTCGAGTGGTCCGCGCGTCGCCGCGGCGGCGTTGGCGATCTGCTCGGGGGCGACGTGGACCCGGCGCCGCATCGTCATCGCCAGATCCCAGCCGGAGAACGTGACCGACACCGCGCCGGCGTCGTCGACCTCGACCAGGAACCCCACGAGCGCAGCGTACCGACGGTCCGGTTCCGGGTCGGCCGGCGCGGAACGCGATCCCACCGGTTGGAAGCGTGAAACGGACCACGTAGCATTGCATGGCCGTGTTCGGGAGGCATCCCGCACACCAACCCATCCGCAATCGATGTCCGGGTAGGCCCTCCCCGCCGTTGGGAACAGGAACCGTCCGGCAACAACCTGAATCCGTGCTCCGCACGCCCTGACTTCTGCTCGGGCGGCGGAGCATTTGCGTGGAGAGCCCCGGATCGGCCGAGGGCTTGGACAACGAGAAGGACAGCCGCCATGGCACAACAAGCGATCGTCGGCGAGAAGGTCGGCATGACGCAGACGTGGGTGGACGACAAGGTCGTCCCCGTCACCGTCGTCCGTGTCGACCCGATGCGCATCGTGCAGATCAAGACCACCGAACGCGACGGCTACACCGCCCTGCAGGTCACCTACGGCCACAAGGACGCGAACAAGCTCAACCAGCCCGCCGCCGGACACTTCCAGGCCGCCGGCGTCGAGCCGGGCAAGCGCCTGATCGAGCTCCGTCTCGACTCCGTCGACGGCTTCGAGGTCGGCCAGGAGATCACCGTCGAGCAGATGGAGGTCGGCAGCCGCGTCGACGTCACCGGCACCAGCGGGGGCAAGGGCTTCGCCGGC
>CAYGLH010000131.1:971-1336 GCA_964350535.1 uncultured Ilumatobacteraceae bacterium | reverse complement strand
TTCAAGGGCCAGGGCGCCAGCCACGGCAAACACAAGAGCCACCGCAAGCCCGGCGACATCGGCTCGTGCGCCTTCCCGGCCCGGGTCTTCAAGGGCATCCGCATGGCCGGCCACATGGGCCACCAGCAGGTCACCACCCAGAACCTCGAGGTCGTCGAGGCCGACGCCGAGCGCAACGTGCTGCTGCTCAAGGGCGCCGTGCCCGGCCCCGCCGGTGGTGTCGTCACCGTCCGCAACGCCGTGAAGCTCGCAGCGAAGGGAAGCTGAACATGGCATCGCTCACCGTCAAGTCCCCCGCCGGCACCGAGGCCGGCACCGTCGAGCTCGACGAGGCGATCTTCGGCGTGCAGCCGAACGTCCCCGTC
>CAYGLH010000131.1:0-961 GCA_964350535.1 uncultured Ilumatobacteraceae bacterium | reverse complement strand
GACCAGCTCGCCGCCCGTCGCTCCGGCACCCAGAGCACCAAGACGCGCCCCGACGTGCGCGGCGGCGACGCCAAGCCGTGGCGCCAGAAGGGCACGGGCAACGCCCGGCAGGGCTCGATCCGCTCGCCGCAGTTCCGCGGTGGTGGCGTCGCCCTCGGCCCCAAGCCCCGCGGGTACGGCCAGAAGACCCCGAAGAAGATGATCAAGCTGGCGCTCAACTCGGCGCTGTCCGACCGTGCCGCCGACGGCAAGGTCGTGGTCGTCGACAGCTGGGGCTTCGAGGAGCCCAAGACCAAGCAGGCCAAGGTCGCCCTCCAGGCGCTCGGTCTCGACGGCACCGTCCTGGTGGTCGTCGGTCGCGACGACGCCGCTGCGGCGCTGAGCTTCCGCAACCTGCCCAACGTGCAGCTGATCGCTCCGGGCGAACTGAACGCCTACGACGTCCTGTGCAACGACTGGGTCGTCTTCACCCAGGACACCGTCCCGTCTTCCGCGGTAGGAGCGCCCGAGACCGTGAACAAGACCGCCGAGGGAAGCGCCAGCGACGAGGCGGACGCGGCGCAAGGTAACAGCGAAGCGGAGACCGAGCCCGCCACCGAGAACGGAGCTGCGTCATGAAAGATCCCCGCGACATCATCCTCGCTCCGGTCGTCTCGGAGAAGAGCTACGCCCTGATCGAAGAGGGCGTCTACACCTTCCAGGTGCACCCCTCCGCCTCCAAGCCCGAGATCCGCGACGCCGTCGAGTCGATCTGGGGCGTCGAGGTGCTGAAGGTCAACACCCTCAACCGCAACGGCAAGCGCAAGCGCACCCGGGGCACCAACCGCATCGGCCACACGCCCGACACCAAGCGGGCCATCGTCACCCTGGCGGCGGGCGAGATCCCGCTGTTCGAGAACTGAGCGCATCATGGCTATCCGTTCCCGCAAGCCCACCAGCCCCGGCCGTCGCTTCCAGACGA
>CAYGLH010000130.1:0-9000 GCA_964350535.1 uncultured Ilumatobacteraceae bacterium | reverse complement strand
CACTGGCCCTTCTCGAACGCCGCGACCATGGCGATCGCCTGTGGCGTCAGTGATCCGTCGGGTCGTCGGGGGAGCACGGCCAGGGCCTCGGTGATGCCGCCGGCGTCGGCGGTGGTCCTCGCGATCGCCCGCTTGGCGTATGCGTCGAGGTCGGGCCCGAGGTCCATCCACTGCGCCTGTTGCGTGGCGTCGAGGTCGGTGGTGCGGCGGACGGGAGCGGTGGATGCCGTACCGCCCTGCTGCAGCGTGTGCGCCAGCTCGTGGGCGAGCAGCCGTTCGCCCTGCGCGGTCGCGGGTGCCCACTCGCTGCGCCGGACGAACACATCGGAGCCGGCGGTGAAGGCACGCGCCTGCACCCGGTCGTTGAGCGCGTCGGACGCCGCGCCGACGTGGACCCGGACGCCGGAGAAGTCGGCCCCGAACCCCGCTTCCATCCTGTGGCGGATCGGCGCGTCGAGCGGCCGGCCGCGCGACCGCTCGGAGCGGATGGTGCGCTCGGTGGCGTCGTCCACGGCGAACCCGCTGCCCGCTCCGTTCGACGAGGCGCGGGCGATCCGTGTGGCGTCCAGCCGGCGGGCGGCGGGCACCCGGTCGTCCGCCAGCCGTGCGACGGCGTCGTCGGCGAGGCGGTCGGCCTCGCGCTCGGCGGGGTCATCGGTCGCGCCGACGAGCATCTTCGCCTGGATCCGCAACGGCGGCTCGTCGCGTTCGTCGGTCGAGCGACGGGTCGTTCGGAGCGTGGTGGCGTGCGCCTGCTCGAGGTCGCGGCGCACACGTTCCATGCAGGCGAACGTACTCCATGGCGTCGCGCCCGCACGTCCTGCGTCCCGGTCGTCGCTCCCGTGCGGCACGGGTCCGATCGGTGGCATACAGTCCGGACCATGAAGACGAAGGCCGCCATCCTGTGGGAAGTCAATCAGCCGTGGAGCGTCGAGGAGATCGAGCTCGACGACCCGGGCCCCGGCGAGGTGCTGGTCAAGCTCGCCGCCTCGGGCATGTGTCACTCCGACGAACACCTCGTCACGGGTGACCTGCCGTTCGAACTGCCGATCATCGGTGGTCACGAAGGTGCCGGCGTCGTCGAGAAGGTCGGTCCCGAGGTCAGCTGGCTGGCGCCGGGCGACCACGTCGTGTTCGGGTTCATCCCGAGCTGTGGACGCTGCCCGAGCTGCTCGACCGGTCACCAGAACCTCTGCGACCTCGGTGCGCTGATGGGCATCGGCAAGCAGATCACCGACGGCACGTCGCGCCACCACGCGCAGGGTGCCGACCTCGGCCTGATGTGCCTGCTCGGCACGTTCGCCCACCACACGGTGGTCAACGAGGCGAGCTGCATCAAGATCGAGCAGGACGTGCCGCTCGACCGCGCCTGCCTGCTCGGCTGTGGTGTCGTCACCGGCTGGGGTTCGTCGGTGTACGCCGCCGACGTGCAGCCCGGCGACGTCGTCGTCGTCGTGGGCGTCGGCGGCGTCGGCGCCAACGCCATCCAGGGTGCCAAGCTCGCCGGCGCCAAGCAGATCTGGGCGATCGATCCGCTGGAGAACAAGCGGGAGAAGGCGATGGAGTTCGGTGCCACGCACACCGCGGCGTCGATGACCGAGGCCCTCGAGCCACTCGCCGAGGCATCGTGGGGCACGATGGCCAACAAGGTCGTCATGACGATGGGTGTCGGCCAAGGGGCGGTGATGGCCGAGGCACTCGCGCTCGCCTCCAAGCGCGGTCGCGTGGTCGTCACGAACATCCACCCGGCGCTCGAGATGGAGGCGACGATGAACCTCCTCGACGTCACGTTGATGGAGAAGCAGGTCGTCGGCTCGCTGTTCGGTTCGGGCAACCCCCGCGCCGACATCCCGAAGCTGCTCAACCTGTACCGCGACGGCCAGCTCGACCTCGACGGCCTGGTCACCAAGACCTACGACCTCGACGGCGTCAACGACGGGTACGACGACATGCGCGCCGGCAACAACATCCGCGGCGTCATGGTGTACGACTGACACGGCTACGGTGACCGCCTGACGGCACGTCACGAGAGGGGATCGGGGATGAAGTGCAAGGCAGCGGTGCTCCATGGCGTGGGGCAGGACTGGCAGGTCGAGGAGATCGAGGTCGACCCGCCGAAGGCCGGCGAGGTGCTCGTCCAGTGGAAGGCCGCAGGGCTGTGCCACAGCGATGAGCACATCATCACCGGCGACATGGTCCCGCCCGAGGAGGCCTGGGACCTCATGGGCATCACCGACGGCTTCTTCCCGATCGTCGGCGGTCACGAGGGTGCCGGCGTCGTCGCCGAGGTCGGCCCCGGCGTCACCAGCGTCGCCGTCGGCGACCACGTGTCCGCGTCGTTCGTGCCCGCCTGCGGCCGCTGCCACTACTGCTCGACCGGCCAGCAGAACCTGTGCGACCAGGGTGCGGGCGCGTTCGTCAAGGGCCAGATCAGCGACGGCGAGCAGCGCCACCGCACCGCCGACGGCACGGCGCTGAACCTGCTCGCCAAGCTCGGCACCTTCTCGGAGTACTCGTGCGTCGCCGACTCGCAGGTGATCAAGGTCGAACCCGACCTGTCGCTCGAAGCGGTGTCGCTCGTGTCGTGCGGCGTCGCCACCGGCTGGGGTTCGGCCACCAACCGGGCCGCCGTCAAGGCCGGCGACAGCGTGGTCGTCGTCGGCATCGGCGGCATCGGGATGAACGCGGTACAGGGCGCGGCGATGGCCGGTGCCCGGCACGTCATCGCCATCGACCCGCTCGAGTTCAAGCGCGAGAAGGCGATGGAGTTCGGGGCGACCCACACCTTCTCGTCGATGGAGGAAGCGCTCCCGCAGGTCATGGAGATGACCTGGGGCCGCATGGCCGACAAGGTGATCATGACCGCCGGCGTGATGTACGGCGACCTGATGGCGCTCGGCACCCAGCTCGCCGGCAAGGGTGGCACGATCGTCGTCACCGGCGTGGCGCCGATCACCCAGCAGGAGTCCTCGGTGAACCTGTTCGAGCTGGCGATGTACAACAAGGAGATCAAGGGCACGATCTTCGGTTCGCTGAACCCGCGCGCCGACATCCCCAAGCTGCTCGGGCTGTATCGCGAGGGCCAGCTCAAGCTCGACGAGCTGATCACCAACCGGTACCGCCTCGACCAGATCAACGACGGCTATCAGGCGATGCGCGACGGGGAGAACATCCGTGGCGTGATCGTGTATGACTGACGGGGTGACCGCCCCCCACCCGCACCACTCCGACGCCGACCTCGTCCAGCGGATCGCCGATCGAGTCGTCGGACGCCGTCGCGAGATCGAGCTGGTCGTCGCCGCACTCGTCGCCGACCGGCACGTCGTCATCGAGGGCCCGCCCGGCACGGGCAAGTCGACGTTGCTCCGCACCGTCGCCGACGAGCTCGGCGTGGGGTTCGAGTTCGTCGAGGGCAACGCCGAGCTGACGCCGGCACGGCTCGTCGGGTACTTCGACCCGGCACGCGTCCTCGCCGAGGGCTACGACGCCGAGGTGTTCGTCGACGGGCCGCTGGCGGCAGCGCTCCGCGACGGGTCGCTGCTGTACGTCGAGGAGATCAACCGGGTGCCCGAGGAGACGCTCAACGTGCTGATCACGGTGATGAGCGAGGGCGAGTTGCACGTCCCGCGCCTCGGTCACCTGAAGGCGGCGCCGGGGTTCCGGCTCGTGTCGGCGATGAACCCCTTCGACGCCGTCGGCACGGCGCGCATCTCGGGCGCCGTCTACGACCGGGTCTGCCGCCTGGCGGTGGACTACCAGTCGGCGCGCGACGAAGCCGAGATCGCCGGGCGGATGGGTGCCGTCCCGAACGCCGACGCAGCGTGGGTCGACGCCGTGGTCCAGCTGGTCCGTTCCACCCGTGACCACCCGGACATCCGGGTCGGGTCGTCCGTGCGCGGCGCCATCGACATGTGCGCCGTCGCCAACTCGCTCGGCGCCGTGCGCGGCCAGTCGCCGGAGTCGCCCAGCGTGTCGCTCGACGCCGCCCTCGTGGCGTTGTCGGGGCGCATCCGCCTGCGCGAGGGCGTCACCCGATCGGCGGAGGACATCGTCCGGGAGCTGTGGGAAGCGGTGTTCGGACGCACGACGGCGGAGGACGGCGACGCCGAGGGAAAAGCTGGCGCCCCGACCGGGGCCATCAGTTCCCACTGAAGTCGCCGCCGCAGGCGAAGGAAGGCGACGAGGCCGACCAGGAGGTCGCCGAGAGCCGCAAGAAGACGACGTCGCGTCGCGAGCTCGCTCGCAACCCGCGTTTCGAGGAGGTGTCGCCCGAGGTCGGCGAGCTCGACGAGGCAGCGGTCGAGGGGGCGATGGACGACGATCCCGACGAGATGCTGGCGCTCCTCGCCGACCTGACGGGGGCCACCGACCCGAAGCTGCGCCAGCTGGCGCGCCGCCTCGCGGGTCGGTTGTTCCTCGACGTCTCGCGCCGCGGTCCGGCGCGTCCGCGCGGCGTCGGTCGGCTCCGCACGCAACGGTTCCGTCCCGACGGTGGTGACATCGACGTCGACGCCAGCCTGGAGGCGCTCACCACGGCGCGGGCCACCGGCGTCGCCGTCGACCCCGACGAGCTCCGCGTGCGGGCGTGGGAGACGCCCGGGACGGCGATCTGCCTGTGCGTCGATCGCAGCGGCTCGATGGGCGGGAAGCCGTTGGCGACGGCGGCCGTCGGCGCCGCCGCGGTGGCGTGGCGGGCGCCCGACGACTATGCGGTGCTGTCCTTCGGCAAGGAGGTGGTCGCCGCCAAGTCGCAGGACGCCCCCAAGGCCAACGAGGCGGTCGTCGATGCGGTGCTGGCGCTGCGCGGGTACGGGACCACCGACGTCGAGGGCGCGCTCCTCGCCGCCGGCGAGCAACTCTCGCGTTCGCGGGCGGGCCGGAAGGTGACCATCCTGCTGTCCGACTGCCGGGCCACCGAGCCGGGCGACCCGGTGGCGGCCGCCGCCCGGCTCGACGAGCTGGTGATCGTCGCTCCCGAGGACGACGCAGACGACGCCCGGGACCTGGCGGTGTCGACCGGCGCTCGTCTCGTCACGGTCTCGGGCCCCAGCGATGTCGCCCGCGCACTGTCGATCGCACTCGACGACCGCTGACGTCGTCAGCCGCAGGTGGTGGCGGCGTCGGGGACGACCCCGTAGGTGTTCTGGTCCGCCTGGATGCTGGGCACGGTCGTGCCGGGGGCGACCTCGACCGCCGTCGCCGGCGCGTCGTCGCTGGCGTCGAACACCGGCACCGCCGGGGTGGTGGCGAGCGGGTTGTCGTCGGCCTCGACGAACGTGTCCTCCTCGAACTGCTGTTCCAGCCCATCGGCCAGCGTGGCCTGGCCGCGGAAGATCTGCAGGATCGCCTGCATGTTGTCGCCGTCGATGCGCGGGATCAGCACCGACTGGCCCTGCACCGTGTCGCCCCGGGCCTCGATCTGGTACGTGGTGAGCTGGGTCGGGTCGACGTTGGCCATCACCCCGGCGAACTCGAGCATCCGGTCGGGGGTCAGTCCGGGATCGGTCACCAGGTACTTGAGGTTCGTCTCCAGCAGGGCACCGATGACGTCGGGGTCGAAGAAGCCGGCCGAGCGGACCTGTTGCAGCACCCGGCGGAGGAAGTCCTGCTGTCGCGAGATGCGGCCCAGGTCGGAGGTGCCGTCGGTGACCCACTCGCCGTCGACGAAGGATTGCATGTACCGCGACCGGGCGTAGGCGAGGGCGTGGTCGCCGTCGAAGGTGAAGCAGCCCGGCTCGGGCACGTTGAGCCCGGTCCGTTCGTCGCGCACCGGGGTCTCGAAGGGCACGTCGACACCGTCGACCGCGTCGACGAGCGTCTTGAACGCGCAGAAGTCGATCTGGATGGTGTGGTCGACGAGCAGCCCGAAGTTGGCGTACAGGGTGTCGATCAACTTCTGAGGGTTGTCGCGCTCGTAGGCGACGTTGATCCGCTGCTGGCCGGTGCGGCCGGGGATCGTGACCCACAGGTCGCGGGGGAACGACAGCACGGCCGCCTGGTTCGTCGTCGGGTTGACGCGCAGCAGCATGATCGTGTCGCTGCGCTCGCCGAAGGCGGACCGGTCGCCGAACGCCGGGGCGTACGGCGAGTCCGGGTCGATGCAGGAGTTGTTGTCGGCGCCGGTGATCAGGAAGTTGCGGGCGTCGGGGTCGGCCGTGGGGAAGGTGGCCGGTGGTCCGTCGGTGGCGTCGGGGGTGTCGGCGGATGCAGCGCCGTCGCCCGAGGCTGCGTCGGCACCTCCCGTGGCGGACGCCTCGAGTCCGGTCTCGCCGGTGGACGGATCGACGATCTCGGGCGAGAGCTTGCGATCTTCGAGCACTTGTTGACCGGCGTAGATGCCGCCGGCGGCGGCGAAGCACGCCATGGCGGCGAGCACCGCAGCGGTGATCGTCAGCCGTTGCGGCCACGTGCGGCGCCGACGCTGCTTCTTCGAGTCGACGCCGGCGGCCATAGTGCGGAGACGATATCGGGACGGGCCGGGCGCACGAGGGCGCCGCGGGCTACCAGATCACGACGACTCTGGTACCGATGTAGGCCCAGTTCCACATCCAGATCGCATCGGGCACCGCCTGGCGTACGCAGCCGCCGGACAGCGCGGTGCCGAGCTGCGACACCGACTGGACACGGCGGCCGTACTGCGTGGGGATCTCGTGGAACCCGATGTTGTCGCCGCTCGGTCCCTTGGCGAAGCGCACCATGTAGCCCCACTTGATGGTGGGGTTCGACAGCGCGTACGTGTAGCGAGACCGCGAGAACACCTGGTACGTGCCCAGCTGTGGTTTGGCCCAGTGCAGGTTGCCCGACACGAGGTGGGTCTTCACGACGTTGCCTGCCGAGTCGACCGCCCACACGCGCTGGCGACCCTTGGAGTACACGACCCGGCGCCCGGTCCCGGAGTTGGCGGGGAGCACCCACGAGGGTGGGGGCGGTGGGGTGGTGGTCGTGGTCGGCAGCGGCGGGACCGGCTCGATCGTGGGCCGCGTGACAGGCCGCGACACCGGACTCGGTGCCTCGACATCGGCCGGGCCGTCGATGACGAGACCGTCGTCGGGTGCGGCGCCGGCGCTCCCGGGCGTCCCGAGCGCGCCGAGCGAGACGATCAACGCGAGGACCGTCGCCAGACCCAACTTGTGACGCATTCGGACGACTCTAGCGACGTCGTGCTGTGACGTGGGTCACAAGCATCATGAATCGCCCCAGGTCAGCGTCAGGTCTCGACGGTGGCCAGCTCGACAGAGGTCCGGATCGCATCGCCGTCACCGACGACCACGTTCTCGATCGAGCCGGCGTCGAGCAGATCGGATCGACCCACCTCGAGCGCCGCGTGGAGCTCGGCGGGCGCACTGATCGTGAGCGCCGCCACCGACGCCCGCTGGCTGACCTTCGCCTCGGTCTTGGCCCGCCGGACCTGCGTGAGCACCTCGATCGTGGCGTCGACGAGCGCCGGTTCACCATCGATCCCCGTCGGCGTCGGCCAGGCGGCACGATGCACGCTCCCGTCCTGCCACCAGCTCCACACCTCCTCGGTGACGAAGGGGAGCAGCGGCGCGAACAGCCGCTGCACCGCGCTGAGCGCGGTGAGCAGGGCGCGCCGCGCCGACGCCGCCGCCTCCGGCCCGCGGGACTCGTAGGCCCGGCCCTTCACCAACTCGACGTAGTTGTCGCAGAACCACCAGAAGAACGCCTCGGTCCGCTCGAGCGAGCGGGCGTAGTCGAAACCGTCGAACGCCTCGGTCGCTTCGGCGATCACCGCGTCGAGCTTCGCCAACATCGACCGGTCGACCGGATCGGTGACCACCTCGGCGAGGGGCGACGCCTCGTCGGTGGCGCCGAAGCCGAGCACGAACTTGGTGACGTTGAGCAGCTTGTTGGCGAGCTTGCGGCCGACCTTCATCTGATCTTCGCTGTACGCCGTGTCGACGCCCGGTCGCGCCGACGTCGCCCAGTAGCGCACCGCGTCGGTGCTGTACTGGTCGAAGAGGTGCGGATGATGTCGTGGCCCTGCGGGCGCATGTCCATCGGGAAGATCCGCTCGAAGAGGTCGTCGTCGGTCTCCCAGCGTCCCGCGATCTCGGGTGTCATCGACGAGGTGGCCCACGTGTCGAAGATGTCGGGGTCGGCGGTGAAGCCGCCCGGCTGGTCACGCTGTTCCGCGGTGTACCCGGCGGGCGCGTCGGTGGACGGATCGACGGGCAGGTCGTCGTCGGCGGGGATGATCGGCGAGTCGTAGTCGGGCTCGCCCGCATGGTCGAGCGGGTACCAGATCGGGATCGGCACACCGAAGAAGCGCTGCCGGCTGATCAACCAGTCGCCGTTGAGGCCCTCGCCCCCGTTGTCGTACCGGTGTCGCATGTGGCCGGGATGCCAGGCGATCTCGGCGCCGCGGGCGACGAGGTCGTCGCGCAGTCCGGCGTCGCGTCCACCGTTGCGGATGTACCACTGGCGCGACGTGACGATCTCGAGCGGGCGTTCACCGCGCTCGTAGAACTTGACCGGGTGCTCGATCGGCCGGGGCTCGCCGAGCAGCGCGCCGCGCTCGGTGAGCTGTTCGACGACCGCCCGCTGGGCCTGCTTGACGGTCAGCCCGGCGATCGCGCCGAACGCCTCGCCGTCGACGCCCGCCGGAGCATCGGGGAGGATCCGGCCGTCGCGGCCGACGATGGCCCGCAGCGGGAGGTTCAGCTCTCGCCACCACGTGACGTCGGTGGTGTCGCCGAACGTGCAGATCATGGCGATGCCGGTGCCCTTCTCCGGGTCGGCGAGCTCGTGGGCGACGACCGGCACCTCGACGCCGTAGAGCGGCGTGCGCACCGTGGACCCGAACGCCGGCACAAACCGCTCGTCGTCGGGATGGGCCACCAGCGCGACACACGCCGCGAGCAGCTCGGGACGCGTGGTGTCGATCTCGATCGTGCCGTCGCCGTCGGTGCGGGGGAAGGCGATCTTGTGGTACGCGCCCGGGCGATCGCGATCTTCCATCTCGGCCTGCGCGACCGCCGT
>CAYGLH010000129.1:265-9026 GCA_964350535.1 uncultured Ilumatobacteraceae bacterium | reverse complement strand
ACCGCACGGGCG
Organism: uncultured Ilumatobacteraceae bacterium; assembly: GCA_964350535.1. Classification (GTDB taxonomy): domain Bacteria; phylum Actinomycetota; class Acidimicrobiia; order Acidimicrobiales; family Ilumatobacteraceae; genus CAYGLH01. Next base: position 9,014 of record CAYGLH010000129.1, on the reverse strand, counting down.
ACGCCTGGCACATCTACCCCACCTACGACTGGGCCCACGGCCAGAGCGACGCCATCGAAGGGGTCACCCACTCGCTGTGCTCGCTCGAGTTCGACAGCCACCGGCCGCTGTACGACTGGTTCCTCGAGCACCTTCCGCTGCCGGGCGATCAACCCCGACAGACCGAGTTCGCCCGGCTCGAGCTGACCCACACCGTCACGTCGAAGCGCAAGCTCGCCCAGCTCGTGGCCGACGGCACGGTCGACGGGTGGGACGACCCGCGCATGCCCACCCTCAGGGGGTTGCGGCGACGTGGCTATCCGGCCTCCGCGATCCGCGACTTCCTCGCCTTCATCGGCGTGTCGCGCACGAACAGCCGCAACGAGATCGAGCTGCTCGAGTCGTTCGTGCGGTCCGAGCTGAACCGGACCGCGCAACGCCGGATGGCGGTCCTCCGCCCGCTGAAGGTGGTCATCACGAACTGGCCGACCGACGACGACGGCTCCCCGGTCGTCGAGCACGTCGAGCTGGTCAACAACCCGGAGGACCCTGCCGACGGGACGCGCACCGCACCGTTCAGTGGCGAGCTGTACATCGAGCGCGACGACTTCATGGTCGATCCGCCGAAGAAGTACTTCCGCTTGTCGCCCGGACGCGAGGTGCGGCTGCGCGGCGCGTACTTCGTCACGGCGACCGACCACGTGCTCGACGACGACGGCGAGGTCGTCGAGGTGCACGTCACCTTCGACCCCGAGACGCGCGGCGGCAACGCGCCCGACGGTCGCAAGGTCAAGTCGACGATGCACTGGGTGTCGGCGGCGCACGCCGTCGACGCGACGGTCGCGCTGTACGAGCGCCTGTTCTCCGCCGAGGTGCCGGGCGAGTCGACGGGCGACGTGATGGACGACCTCGACCCCAGCTCGCGATCGCTCCTCACCGGGTGCAAGGTCGAGCCGGCACTGGCCGACGTGGCGGGCGGCGAGGTGGTGCAATTCGAGCGGCTCGGCTACTTCGCCCACGACCCGCGCCAGCCGCTCCTGTTCCACCGCACGGTCGGACTGCGCGACGAGTGGGCGAACATCCAGAAGCGCCGGTCAGCCTGAGGGCGGCGCGACCGCACGCGCGTCGGCGGCGCGACTAGCTTTCCCGCGAAGATGAGCCGGATACGCCTGGTCCTCGTCGCGGCGCTCGCCGCCGTCGGCGTGTGGGTGGTCGCGCCTCCGGTGGCGTCCGCCGCACCGACGTCATCGGTCACGTGCACCGCGCCGTCGCCGTCGGAGAACGCCGCCGACACGGCCCTCGAGAGCTACGCGCCGATCAACCCGCAGCGGATCGTCGACACGCGTGACGGCACCGGGGGCCATCGGGGGACGGTGGGGAACGGCTGTGTCCTGCGGATCTCGTTCGGCGGTTCGGTCCCCGCCTCGGCCGACGCGGTCGCGCTGTCGGTCACCGCGATCGCCGACGTCGGTGGCTTCCTCAGCGTCTTCCCGTGCGCCGTCGGGCGGGGTGCCACCTCGAACGTCAACTCCCGCGACGGTGCGGTCGCCACACCGAACTTCGTGGTGGCGACGCTCGACTCCCGGTCCGAGGTCTGCATCTACACGCAGCGGCGGACGCAGATGGTGGTCGACCTGGTCGGCTGGTGGGCACCGGGCACCAGCCGCTTCTCCTCGATCGAGACCGAGCGCGTGTACGACACGCGCGAGTTGCCCGGCGGACGGCGGCTGACCGCCGGGCACATCCGCAACGTCCAGGTCGGCGGTGGCCCGATCCCCGCCGACGCCACCGCTGCGGTGATCAACTTCACCGTCACCGACGCCACGAAGTACGGCTGGGCGCTGGTCTACCCGTGTGGTCAGCCGAAGCCGCTCGCGTCGACGCTCAACTTCCTGCCGGGCGAGTCCCGGGCGGTCTCGGCGATCGTCGGCCTCGGGGGTTCCCCGACGGGGCAGCTGTGCGTGACGGCCAACGTCGACGTCCATTTCATCGTCGACGTCGCCGGGTACTACGGGCCGGCGCCCGCGTTCGGGCCGTCGGTCGCCCTGCGGCCCGAAGCCGGTGCTCGCCTCGTCGACTCCCGCGACGGCACCGGCGGCTGGTCGACGAAGTTCGCGGCGCGCGAGGTGCGGCGGCTCGACCCGGTCCGCCTCTCCGCGTTCGCCGACGAGGCGAGCGCCGTGATGGTCAACGTGGTCGCGGTCGAGGGCGAGCGGCGCGGGTACCTGCGGGTGTCCTCGTGCGACGGGGCCGTCCCGATCAGCTCGTCGGTCAACTACGAGGATGCACGGCCGGCATCGAACCTCGTCACGGTCGACCTGACCGACAGCCGCGAGATCTGTGTCTACGCGCACACCGCGACCCATGTCGTGATCGACCTGTTCGCCGTGATGGTGGCGCCCGACGGCGCGCTCGCCGAGCGGATGTCGCCGGCCGGGGTACAGACGTGGCCCGACTTCTCCGTCGACGGCACCGACTACGGCATCAAGTGCGCGTCGGGCATCAACCGCTTCGACATCGATCTCGCCGGACTGCCGCGCACCTCGGCGCGGATCAACGGCTCCCAGGTGCCGGCCGGACTGCACCGCGTGTCGGTCCAGCCCGACGACATCGTCACCGTCGACCTGCGGCGCGGCAGCGAACGCCAGATCTACTACTTCCGCTGCCTCCCGCCGGACTTCCCGGTGCTCGACGTCGATCGGCCCGGCGATCCGGCCCCGGGGTGGTACCTCACCCAGCTGAACCGGGTCGGCCAGCGCGGGTCGTTCCTCGTCGTCCTCGACGACCACGGGGCGCCGTTGTGGTACAAGCGGTCCGGGACACCGCTGCTCGCCGCGATCCGCCTGTCGGGCAACGAGATCGGCGCGAACAACGCCGAGCAGTTCTACGGCACCACGAGCGACGACGTGTCGCGTCGGACCTACGAGCTCGACGGGTCGCTCACCGAGGTCCGGCGTCCCCCCGACCCCGTCACGTACCCGGCCGACCACCACGACTTCGTCAACCTGCCGAACGGCGGCGGTGCGTTCCTGTCCTACCCGTTCCGCCGGGACGGCGCCGGGGACTACGAGCAGGTCGATCTCACGGCGATCGGGCTCGGTGCAGCCGAGTACGTGCTCGACGGCGCGATCGTCGAGACCGACGCGGCGGGCGACGAGGTCTGGACGTGGAACACCGCCGACCACTTCGGCGACGTCAGCACGTTCCCGCTGCGGTGGAATCGCACGTTCCCGGCCGTCGGCGAGGTCGACCTGGTGCATCCGAACTCGCTGCAGCGGCTGAACGACGGCGACTACGTGGTCTCGGCACGGCACTACGACGCGGTCTTCCGGGTGGATCGCGCCACCGACGACGTCGACTGGGTGCTCGCGGGCAGCGGGTTGACCGCGCCGCCGGGGACCGCCCTGACGGTGGTCGGCGACCCGTACAACGGCCCGCTGCGGCCGCACGACGCGCGCCTCACCGGCGACGTGCTCACCGTCTTCGACAACCGCACCGACAACGGTGCCGGCCAGCCCGCCCGCGCCGTGGCCTACCGGATCGACACGAACGCGATGACCGCCACCATGCTGTGGCAGGTGAGGCGTGGGGACGGTGCCGCCAGCCCGGCCCAGGGCAGCGCCCGCGTCACCCCCGACGGCTCGGTCCTGATCTCATGGGGCCAGCTCGAGCCCGTGTTCGAAGAGTTCACCGTGTCGGGGCAGCGGCTGCTGTCGATCGGTCCCGTGCCCCGCGCCAACTCCTACCGCATCATCAAGTACGCGACCGGAGCCTTCGACCGGTCGACGCTGCGGTCCAACGCCGGCGGCGACCTCGAGGTCGAGTGAGGCCGCGCCGCCGTGGCCGTCAGCGTGGCGCCAGGATGAGGCTCTGGACGCTGCGGCCGATGCGGCCGTGTTCGTCGTAGAGCGCGGACTCGGCGAACGCCATCGCCTCGTTGGCGGCCAGCGCGTAGTGGGTCGAGCTGGCGAGGGCGATCCATTCCCCGATCGGTGGGCGCGCCAGATGGACGGTCAGGTCCGGATTGATGAAGGCCACCGCGTCGGACGACAGCCCGCTGCTGATGCCGTTCCCGAAGTCGGCCGCCGCCGCCGCCCGTTGCACGCCGGAGGGAGACTCGCCCTCGAACAACGGTACGGCGAGCCGGATCCAGTCCGTGGCGGGCCCCGGCACGTCCATCCCACCGGCCACGATGCGGTGCTCGCACCCGTGGCTGTGGAACCGGATCGTGTCGTCGGTGGGCAGGTCCCAGCCGATCACCGTCGACTGATCCCCGCGAGCCGGGATCGGATCGTCGGCGTCGACGGGGTCGACGAGATCGATGTCGTCGCGGCGGATGCGCAGGGCCCGTACGTGGGCGACGACCGTGTCGCCGTCGGCGAGGCGGGCGGCGACGAGCGACACGCTGCGCCCGCCGCGTTCCAGTTCGGTCGTGAGCACCAGTTCGACGCCGACCGGCACCGGCCGCGTCAGCTCGACCGTGAGCCGGGCCGTCTGCCAGTGGTCGTCCGGGTGACCGTCGTCGAACCGCTCGACGGCGCGCGCCAGCAACGCGGCGACCGGGCCGCCGTGGCAGTGCCGATCGTCCCAGGGCCCACGCGAGTAGTCCGTCGCGACCATCACGTCGGGGGCGACCTGCTTGAAGAGTGCGGCGGGAGGCGCGCCCATGGCCCGGCCGTTCACTCCCGCTCCAACGGGAGGAGCACCTCGGCGGCCTCGGCGAGGTGCGCACTCCAGGCGTCGGCGTCACCCGGTTCGTGCACGGGCAGCACGACGAACTTCGAGGTGCCGACGGCGACGAAGCGCTCGACCAGATCGGCCAATGACTCCCAGCTCGTCGGCACGATCCGCGCCGGGTCGTCGAGGTCGGGCCGCCGTTTGGCCAACACCGCCGTGATCGCGTCCGGCACGTCGCCGAGGCAGTACGGGATCAGCACCCCGTAGTGGCCGGCCTCGATCTCGCGGTCGTGCTCGGCACACACCTGCTCGATCACCGCCCGTCCGGACGCCGCGTCCTCGGGTGTGACGAACGACGGTAGCCACCCGTCGGCGAGGCGCCCGATCCGGCGCAGCTCCGACGGCGCGTAGCCACCCAACCAGACGTCCATCCTCGCCGGCGCCGGCCGGACGCGCACACCTTCGTAGCGGAAGCGCTCGCCGTCGTGGTCGAACGGCTCACCCGCCCAGCACTTGCGCATGACCGCGAGCGACTCGTCGAACAGTTGGGCGCGCTCGGCGCGCTGCACCCCGAACGCCTGCTGCTCGACCGGGTCGACGACGCCGAGCCCGAACGCCGGCAGCAGCCGCCCGCCCGACATCGTGGCCAGCGTCGCCAGCTCCTTGGCCAGGACGACCGGGTTCCTGCCGGGGAGGACGAGCACCGACATCCCGAACTTGAGCTGTTCGGTACGGCCGGCGCCGTAGGCCATCGCCACGATCGGATCGGGTGCCTCGCCACTGATCCGCTCGGAGAGCCACAACGAGTCGAAGCCGAGATCCTCGAGCGCGTCGACCACCGTGCGATAGGAGGGGCCGTTGAGGTCGGTGCGCGTACCGAGGCCGTAGCCGATACGGACCTTCATGCCGATGCCTGCCCTGATCGTGCTGCCACGTGCCGATGGTGGCAGGTCCGCAGCGGCGTCAGGCGATCGGAGCGGCGTGTCGGTCGCCGGTGGTGATGACCTCGGCGGCGCGCTGCACCCGGCCGGTCTGCACCCAGCTGAGCGTGAACGCCACCACGACGACGGGGAGCACGATCGCCACTGCGGGCACGTCGCCCAGCGTCGACGCGCCGATGGCGACGAGCGCCGCCACGATCGACACGACGACGGCGAGCTTCAGGGCTGCGGTCCACGTGCGACGGCTGATCTCCATGGCGCAATTGCTAACGCATCGAACGCGGCGCGCGCCCTCGAATATCCGGGTCGTCGCGGACTTGTCACACGACCGACGCAACCGTCACGGCACCGCGCGATCCCCGACGGCCAACCGTCACCCGACGTTCATCCGCTGGGGTGCGCGGTCGCACACCCGTCGCGCACCCAGCGCGCACCCGTTGCGGGGTCCGCCGCTCATCGTGCCGGCCGGACCACCCGGTTAGTGTCGCCGCGCATGGCCGACTCCACCGACAGCAGCACCAGTCCCCTCGACCTGTTCCGCCTCGACGGGCAGGTGGCGATCGTCACCGGGGCGTCGTCCGGTCTCGGGGTGCGCTTCGCCCGAGTGCTGCACGCTGTCGGCGCCCGTGTCGTGCTGGCGGCGCGGCGCGTGGAACGGCTGGAGGAGCTGGCGGACGAGCTCGACGGATCGATCGCCGTGCGCGCCGATCTGGCGTCGGAGGACGACCGGGAGCTGCTCGTGCGTACGACGCTCGAACGTTGCGGCCGCCTCGACGTCCTCGTCAACAACGCCGGCATCGGTGCGGCGATGGCGGTCGAGGACGAGCCCCTCGAGCGCTTCCGCGACGCGATGGAGATCAACGTCACGGCACTCTGGCACCTGGCCAAGCTCTCCGCCCCGACGATGATCGACCACGGTGGCGGGGCGATCGTCAACGTCGCCTCGATGCTCGGGCACGTGGCCTCCGCGCCGATCAAGCAGGCCCACTACGTCGCCAGCAAGGGTGCGGTGGTCAACCTCACCCGGGAGCTGGCGGTGCAGTGGGCCCGCAAGGGCATCCGGGTCAACGCCCTCTGCCCGGGCTGGTTCCCCTCCGAGATGACCGCCGACATGGACGGCGACGAGGCGAGCGAGCGCTTCGTGGCGCAGAACTCGCCGATCCCGCGGATGGGCCACGAGCACGAGCTGGACGGAGCTCTCCTCCTGCTGTCGAGCCCAGCAGGTACATTCCTGACGGGCCAGAGCATCATCGTCGACGGTGGGTGGACCGCTCGCTAGGCGCTCGACCCTGCACCCGACCCACCCCGGAAGCGAGGAGTTCAACGTGAAGAAGATGGCCGCGGAGTTCAAGGAGTTCATCGCCAAGGGCGATGTCGTGATGATCGCCGTCGGGTTGATCATGGCGCTGTACTTCTCCAAGATCGTCGACGCGATCCTGGAGGGGGTCATCAACCCGATCATCGCCGCCATCTTCGGTGAGTCGAACTTCCGCGACATCGGGTTCGACGTCGGCGACGCGAGGATCAGCATCGGGCTGGTGATCGACGCCGCGATCAGCTTCGTCGTGGTCGCCTTCATCCTGTTCCTGCTGGTCAAGGCATACAACCAGTTCAAGAAGGACGAGGAGGAAGAGGACGAGGGCCCGTCGGAGGTCGAGCTCCTCGCCGAGATCCGCGACGAACTGCGCCGTCGCAACGACTGACGTCGCCCCGGCTCCCGACCCTCCCACGGCGCGCCGCGCGCCGCGTCGGGGCCAGATCGGGTTCAATGTGGTGCCGATGCGCCTGTCCCGCCCCACTCTCGTCGCCGGCAGCCTGCTGCTCGCCGCGTGCGGCGCCAGCGAGGCGGCCGAGCCCGGCACCGTCACCGAGGACACCTCGGCAGCAACGCTCGCGGGGGTCGGAGCGCTCCCACCGACCGTGCCCGACGAGGAACCCGTCGAGGTCTCGACGACGCTGGTCGAGCCCGAGGTGGTGATCACCCGTCCGGTCGACGAGGAGACCGGTGTGGAGCTGGCCACGGTGGGCGAACAGGTCGACGGCAACCGGGTGATCATGCTCGGCGACTCGATCCTCGCTGCCACCAGCAGCCGGTACGGCCGGGAGATGTGCGACGCGCTGGTGCCGATGGGCTGGGCGGTCGAGGTCGATGCCGAGCCGGGTCGGTTCGTGGACTTCGGCAACCGCGTGCTGCGCCAGCGCCTCGACCCGGACAACGGCCTCGACTGGGACGCCGCGGTCGTGTTCCTGGGCTCCAACTACCGCAGCGACCCGATCGCCTACGAGGCCGAGCTCGACGAGATCCTCGACGCGCTCGCCCCGCGCCCGACGTTGTTGTACACGGTCACCGTGTACCGCTCGACGTGGGCGCAGGTGAACGAGGTCGTCCGGCGCGAGGCGGACGAGCGCGACAACGTCACCCTCGTCGACTGGGAGACCGTGGCCCGCACGCCCGGCGTCCTCAGCGGCGATCGGCTGCACCCCGGTGAGGCGGGCGAGCAGGTGCTGGTCGAGCTCACGGCCGACGCCCTGGGCGAGGCGCCCGAGGTGCTGGGCTTCGACGGTGTCGCCGTGGAGGGCGAGTGCCTGCCGACCAACTTCTCCGACGACTCGGCGATCGGCTCCGGCACGCTCGGCGGGTCGACGGCGGGGAGCGGGAGTGGGAGTGGCTCCTCGACCGGCGGTTCGTCGTCCGGCGGCAACTGGTCGGGATCGAGCGGGAGCTCGTCCGGCGGCGGTTCGTCCACCGGCGGCTCGGGTTCGGGCGGTTCGTCCACCGGCGGCTCGTCCGGGGGAGGCTCGGGCGACGGGACCGGCTCGGGCACCGGCGACGGCTCGGGCGATGGAACGGGCGATGGAACGGGCGGCTCCGGCGATGGAACGGGCGGCTCGGGCGAGGGAACGGGCGGGTCCGGCGAAGCCTAAGGGGCCAGACGCTCAATCGTCCAGCCCTCGGCGTCCCGACGATAACGGAGGCGATCGTGCATGCGGTTGCGGCGTCCCTGCCAAAACTCGACCGTGTCCGGCACCACGCGGTAACCGCCCCAGTGGGGTGGGGTGGGCACCTTCTGACCGGCGTAGCGTTGCTCAATGGCCTTGAGGTTGGCGTCGAGGGTATCGCGGTCGGGCACAACCGTGCTTTGCGCCGAGGC
>CAYGLH010000129.1:0-255 GCA_964350535.1 uncultured Ilumatobacteraceae bacterium | reverse complement strand
GTGGCAGTGGTGACGGTGGCGGTGGTGACGGCGGCGGCGGCGGTTCGTCCGGTGGTGACGGTGGGGGCGGTGGTTCGTCCGGCGGTGGTGGTGACGGTGGTGGTGACGGTGGTGGCGACGGTTCGTCCGGCGGTGGTGGCAGTGGCAGTGGCGGCGGTGGTGGCGGCGCGGGCACACCTGCGCCGACGGCGCCCGCGGCGCCCCCGGCCACCGGCGGCTGATCGGTCCGCCGAGCTGGTCGGCACCCGGGTCACA
>CAYGLH010000128.1:5308-9075 GCA_964350535.1 uncultured Ilumatobacteraceae bacterium | reverse complement strand
CTCGAGGCAGGCACCTACACGATCGAGGTCGAGACCAATCCGGACGAATACAACAAGCTGACCGACCGCGTGTCGATCGGCGCGTCCGACGATCCGACCCCGTTCCCGGCCCCGTTGTACAAGTACGGCACGGTGATCGGCCGGGTGGTCGACTCCACGAACCCGGGTGTTCCGCTGGAGGATCCGTACGCCGTCACGCTGCACAAGATCGACGGCGACGAACGGCAGTTCGTCGGCGACTTCACGAGGCAGGAAGCCGGAACCTGGCAGTCGTCGTCCGACAGTCAGCTCGGGCCCGGCCTGTACGAGGTGTCCGTCGCCGACGAGGGGATCAGCGGCTACTCCGTGTCGCCGGATCAACACCTCGACAGCCAGCTCGAGGAAGAGAACCAGTCGAACGACTTCATGCAGTTCAGGATCGTCTTCGGCGGCGAGACGCTGATCCGCCTCGACGACATCCTCGCCGACCCCTACCCCTCGATCAGCGGTCGCGTGGTCACGCCCGAGCTCGACCCCGACGGAGGAATCGACTACGCCCCCTACGGGAGTCCTGTCAGGTTGGCGCTGTCGTGTGCCGACGACTCCGATCCCCCGTACCTCATCGACGTCGTGGCGGCGACCGGGACGTTCGCACTCGAACCGGCCGAGATCGACGCCGAGGACCTGTCCGGGAGCTGCACCTACACCGCCACGGCTCCACTCACCGCGCCTCCGGCCGATGCTGCGCTGCGCGGCGGCCTCGGACCGCTCGTGATCGCCGCCTCCGACCAGCTCGCAGCGAAGCAGCGGTATGCCACGATCCCGATCATGCGCGAGGCCGAAGCGCCGTACGGCACCGTGTTCTGGGTCGACGCCGGAGCCTCGTCGAGCGACCGGCGGCAGCTGGTCGACGACATCCGGATCAGCACTCCCGAAGCGGTCACGCAGATCAGCGGTGCACAGGCGAACACCGCCGACGGGGCGGAGGTGACCGTCACCGAGCGCGGCAGCGTGCCGGTCACCAGCGGCGACAGCGGGACACCGGGCGCCTGGATCATCGACGGCGACGTCCGTCAGATCTTCGGCACGTCGACGTACCAGTTCGTCGATCTCCTCGATCGGTTCGACCCTGGGTCCGTCGACATCAGCATCGGCGAGTCAGGCCTCCCGACCGCGGTGGCCACCCCGGGCGACATGGCGACGAACGTGACCCAGCCCCAGGGGCCCGGCACCTCGATCGGTGTCGAGCTCACCAATCCCGATCCCGGCAGCCTCGCGGGCACGATCTCGATCGTGTCCTCCACGCCGACGCCGCCGCCGAGCGCGCAACAGATCGTGTCGCTGCAGCCACCCGGCACCAGCACTGCGGGCGACCGCGTCCCGCCCGATCCAGCCGACGCTCCGGCCGACCCGCGGATCATCGACTTCGGGGTCGCCGATGCACGCGCCGGCACGTGGACGGCCATCTTCGACCCACCGGACACACACCGGATGGCGGGCCTTCCCCCCGACGCGACCGACGCCGTCTCGCGACGCGTCGATCCGAACCAGCTCCAAGACGGGTTCGACCGCACCGTGGTCGAGCTGGCCACCATCGACATCGCCCTGGTCGACGAGTTCAGTGGCCCGACGACGGCGGCCGTCCCCTTGACCCATCACCCCGACTGGGAGGGATGGTCGTACCAGCTCGGCGACGACGCCCCGACACCACCGCTGTACGAAGGCTCGTCCACCTCCGACGCGCTGGCGATCGCCGGCGTCGACGTGCTCGACGACGGCAGCGACCTCGGCTACACGCTCGGCCTCACCGTGCCCGGCTACGACGTCCGCGGCGCGGATGTCCGGATCGACGGCATCGATGACCCCGACGCGGCACCGGATGGGGCCCGCGCGATCGGCATCGATGTTGCCGCCGGCGACGAGGTCGACGTCGAGGTTCGGGTCGAGCCCTTCGGCACGATCACCGGCACCGTCGTCGGCGACGACGGCTACGGCAGGACCGGTCAGCCGGTCGACTTCGCGGTCGACGGCGCAACCGTGGTCGCGACGCGGGTCACGAACTCGAGCGGCGAGGCGCTCGCGACCCCCGAACCCGTGGACGAAGAGTTCGTGAACGTCGAGGGCGACGGCACCTTCACGATCTCCGGCGAACCCGGCGGCTATCGGATCTCCGTGAGCCATCCGCACTACCTGCCCACACCCTCCGCGGTGCCCACCGGCGATCCGACGCTGTCGACCGGCTGTTCCCCCAGTGCGCCGACCAACTGCGTGTACCGCATGACGAACGGGACGCCCAACGACCTCGACGCGCCGTTCCAACTCGACGTCGGACCCGGTCAGGTGACCATCGACGCGTTCCGGACGCTGGCGCCGCGAGCGGGGCAGTCGCTGCAGCCGGTCGACACGGCGAGCTACTACATCTACACCGGTGATCCGCCAGCCGATGCGCAACAAGCCAGCCGCGCCTGTCCGGACGGCGGACGCGAACCGGACCGGACGACCGCCCCGACACCGGACACCGCCGTGTGCGGCGCCGTGTACCCCGGCGGGCCGGGCACCACCCTTCCCGTCACCGTCGGCGGGCTCGTCCCCGACTCGTACACGCTCGAGGTGCGGGCACCGAACTCCTTCCCGACGATCACCACCTTCACGATCGTCAAGGCGACCCAACCCGACGGCCACCAGGTCAAGATCGAGGCACCGGTACCATCGGCGATGGCTGAGTTGACCGTGCAGATCGTCGGCAGGAACTCGGCCGGCGACACCGTCCCCATCCCGGCCTCCGCCGCCTCCGACCTCGTCGTGGCGATCGCGTACCGGACGGAGTCGGCCATCGTCGACGGCGACTCGGTCGAGAACGAGGCGGAGTTCACCACCTCGGACACCGCCACGATCCAGCCCGACGGCACCGCATCGATCACCTTCGACGATCTGCCCGCGGGGGTCGTCGACCTCACGCGGATCCCGAACCTGGACGATCACGGGTTCGAGAACCCGGTCGAGGACACCACCGCGCCCGGCCTGCAACCGATCGACCTGCTCGACGACGATCACGAGGGGCCCGTGCTGGTCTACACCGCGCGCCCCGCCGACATCGACTTCACGGTCAGCGACACGCTGGGCTCGTTGACGGGGGACTACCCGACCCTCATCGACCGGGGGCAGGCCACCGTGCTGCTCACCTCTCCTCCTCGCGCCGACGGCACGCAGACCAAGTATGGCTACGAGGGCGGTGAGCCGCGCAATGGCGGGCTCCGGTGGGATCCCGACACGCAGGTGCTGACGTTCCTCGGCGTCGAACCCGAGTCCGGCGACTTCACGCTGACGTTCGACGACGCGCTCCACCAGCCGTTCAGCCAGACCTATCCGTATCCCGAGATGGATGATGCCGCGTCGCGCAGCATGGGCCGGGCGAACACCACCGGCGATGTCGCCCGCGTCACTGCCACGCTCAAGCGCCAGGACTCCCCGACCGGGGGCCTGCTGGCGTTGCAGGACGTGACGGATGCGACGCTCCTCCCGGGCCCCGACCCGAACGACGCGACGCAGCGGTGGGGGCCGGCGACGGTTCCGGCTGGAGATGTCTACGTGTACGACATTCCTGCGGCCCAGTTGCAGAGCGCGTACAGCCTGCGCCTCGCCCGCGACGGCTATCTGACCACGACTCGCGGAGTGCCGGGCGGCGTCGCCGCGGGAACGAACCGCATCCTCAGCGACGCCGAGGATCCGATGGTCCTCGAGAAGCTCGCCAGTGTGACGATCGACGTCTCCGCCGAGGTCGGTGCCGT
>CAYGLH010000128.1:0-5208 GCA_964350535.1 uncultured Ilumatobacteraceae bacterium | reverse complement strand
CGGCGTTGCGAAAACCGGTACGAACCTCGTGTTCGCCACATCGGACAACCCGCAAGGATCCACTCCGCTGCCACCGGCGACCGACTTCGACTTCATCACGACCGCACCCGGATCACGGACGGTCCAGACGACCGGGGTGACGCGCGAGCTCGACGGCGCTCGGCAGGTCGCGATGTACCCGGACCTCACCGTGAGGGCGACCGTGCCCGGCAGCACGGAAGGGGCGACGTTCACCGCCACGAGTGGTACGACGGTCGTCAACGGTTCCTGCAACGCGACGACGGACGTGTGCACCGTCGGCCCGATCGACAGTGGGAACGACCGGCTCACGAACAACCCGAACGGCACCGCTCGCCAGTGGCTGATCCGGTTCTCGGAGCTGGGCGTCGGGGCGACGACAACTCCGGTGACCGTGACCGCCGGTCCCGCCAACCACCAGAGCGGCAGCGTCGACATCACCGACGAGCTCGTGCTCAGTGATCGGTCGGTCGGCGTGTCCTTGCGGCTGACCGGGCTGACCGACACCTCGAAGAGCCCCTCGCTGCCGGACTTCACGTGGACCCGCGACACGACGGGCGGTACGACGCCGACGCCGCTGCCGACCGGCACGCTCGTCGGCACCATCACCGAGAGCACGTGGGCCTCGGGGAGCTTCACGATCACGCACGACGACATCCTCGCCCGCCCGCTCACGTGGAGGTCGATCGGCTCGCCGTCCGGTTCGCCGCTGGTCCTCACCGGCAACCCGACGCTGCTGGGGGCGGTTCCGATCAGGGTCACCGACGGCGGAACCACGGTGACCCCCACCTCGCTGACGGTCGAGTGCGGAAGTGCCACCTGTCAGATCAACGGTGGACGGTTGACGGGGTTCACGCTGCTGGCCGACACCACCTACACGGTCAATGCGACCGTCGCGGGTACCCCTGAGAAGCGGGGGTCGGCTGGGTTCACGCCGAACGCCGCCTACGGCAACGTGCCGAGTGAGATCGTGGTGCCGGTCGCCGCACCGTGATGCAGGTGGTCAGGTCACGATCGCCAGGATCACCGACACGACTGCCAGCCCGACCATCGAGCCGATGAACCACCACCACGACGGCTCAGGGTCCGGCTCCGGTGCGACGTACACGGGTTCGGGGGGCGGCGGGGGCGGTTCCGGCTCGGGCTCCGGCTCGGGCTCGGGTTTCGGGTCGAGCTCCGAGGTGCAGCGGATGCAGTGGATCTCGGTGAGCGGGTTGAGCTCCCCGCACACCGGGCAGATCTTCGACCCGATCCGCTGACGCCCCCCGGCACCGGGAAGGCGCCGCAACGTCGCGTCGGAGTTGCCACCGGGGACCGTTCCGGGGAGACCGGTCGGCGCCCAGAACAGCGGGTAGTCGCAGTGCCGGCAGAACTCGTCGGCCGAGCGGCGGATCGTCAGCAGCTCGGTCTCGTGGCCACACTCCGGACACGTCACGTCAGGCATCGCTCAACCTCCCTCCCACTCGAGTTCCTGCGCGTCGGGCGTGGCTGCAGGACGCTGCCCCGACGCGGCGACCACGGCGCGCGGCCACTCGACCCGGCCCGCCACGACCAGTTCGAACGTGACGTGTGCCGGAAGCTCGTCGCGGACGATCCGGATCAGGTCGTCCACACTGTTCCAGCCCGCCGACTGGAGGGTGATGGTGACGTGCGGCGGCGCGGCGGGCGACTCATCCTGCGGGTACACGCCACCGGTGTCGATGACCTCGACGTCCGCGCCGCTCAGCAACTCGAGCAACGTGCTCAGCCCGCGCCTGGTGCCACGCCACTGGAGGAGATCCGAGTAGCGCATCACGATCTCGCGCTGCAACCGGTCGTCGAGCGAGGAATCGACCCAGTCGACGCCCAGCCATCGGGCCATCAGCCGAACCATCGATTCGGGTGCGACCGTCGGGTCGAAGAGATGCGGCATCGAGTCGACCTGCTGGAGGACCGTGTCGCTCAGGTTCTGGAAGATCGTGAGAAAGCGAACGAGGAACTCGTCCTCGGTCATCCCGACCGGGAGCTGGCGGATCAACCAATCGTGGTGCCTCATCGCACCACGACCTGATGGTTGGTGGAGAGGAACAGGGAGTCCGGTGAGAGCTTCACGAGCTCCTTGCCGAAGCCCATCCGCTCGTGGTTCCGCAGGTCGTACTCGAAGAACAGCACCTCGTCGACGCGCTCGACGCCCTCGACCGCTTCGAGCAGCTGGAAGACCAGCGCCGAGTTGAGGTCGGCGTCGAACGACCAGCCGGTGCCGTCCTGCCCCCCGGTCAAGGGGTTGACGTACTCATATAGGGTGCGCATCGCCCGATCGCGGACGAGCGACGCCGGTCGACCCGGTTCGGCCTTGATCAACGCCGCCACCGTGACCCCCTGGTAGAAGGGCGTGGCGATCTCGATCCGGCTACCGAGGATGCGCCGGTCGTCGAGATAGTCGGCGATCCGGGCGATCATGTCGTCGGGCAACGCGAAGTCGTCGAGTGCCAAGGTCTCGGGGCGCGACTCGATCGCCGGCACCACCAGGAGGCGAACAGGTGCACCCGACTCCACCGGCGGCAGGCAGCGGACGCGAGCGATGCGCGAGTCCGCCTCGACCGCGAGCCGCTCGAAGTCGGACACGGTGACGGCGCGCCCACCCGCACGCAGTGACTGCGGACCCCGCCGCTTGGCGTTCTCGACCGTCTCGGGATCGACGCCGCCGGACGCCGCCGTGAGGTTCTGCACGCCGCTGACATACGGGATCGACATGTGCAGCGAGCTGATCGTGCCGGGCCCGACGTTGCCGGCGGCGCCCCCACCGGTGCGGTACGTGGTGAGACGCAGCCGTGCACCCTCCCGCGGCACCGCGCCGTGTTGGCGCATCGACCCATCGGGAGAACGGATGAGCGGCCCGAACCGGATCAGCCCCGTCGAGGAATCCCACACGAAGTGTGGATCCGTCGAGCGCGAGTCGACGAAGTCGGGGACCTCGAGCCACTGCTCGGCCTCGCCGTCGATGATCACCTCGAGTGTCTCGCCCTCCGCACGAGGGAGCACCGGCGCGCGCTTCGTCCGGAACTCCTGATCCGGTTTGCCGGAGCTGACGCCGACGAACTCCCCGGGGATCGTCTCGCTGTGCTCGGCGCGCACTGTGGTTCCGACCGCGCTGGCGTCGACACGCCGCAACTGTGGGCTGGCGCGATAGGACGGGCGATCAGGACCGGAGGGCATGAGGCGAGCGCGCAACCAGTAGGCCCGGACTCCACCGAGCATCAGCGGTTCGTGGGCGTGCGGGATGAGCAGGAGGATGGTGCCGTCACGGTTCAGGCCGCCGGTGGTGTCCGCCACCGCGGTACGACTGAGCAGTTCAGGAATCTCCGCGGTGACCCACCCTGCACCTTCCCAGACCTCCCACCGGAGCGGGGCACGATCAGGGATCACCCCGATGCCTTCCACCGTGGCTTCCACCGAGAGCCGTACCGCCGTCCCCGCCAACGACTCCTCGAAGCCGAGGTAGAAGCAGTCGCCGGGGGTCATCGGCTCGCGCGGGAAGCACTTCACGCTGTCCAATCCCAGCGACAGACTCTCCCACACGTCGGTGTAGAGCTCGTCCGCCTCGGAGGTGAGCGCGGCGATCAACCGAGGTGGTCGGACGGTCGCCGTCTCGACCGTGCTGAACACTCGCGCCTCGCCGACCCCGCCTCCGGTCGACACCTTCGTCCCGGCGGGGATGCTCACGGCGCCCGGCTGTCCGGCGGTGAGCCAGAAGGTCAGGTCGGCTTGCGCGGCGGCGGAGGGGAACTGCTCGAACCCGAGGAGGTTGAGCATCCGCGTGTAGAACACGTCGGGCACCTGGTTGAGCCGGAAGAGGGTCATCTCGGTCATCCACGCGAACAACTCGATGAGCGCGACACCCGGGTCGGACAGATTGTGGTTCGTCCATTCCGGGCAGAGTTGCGGGATCATCCGCTTGGCCTCGTCGACGAGGTCCTGGAACCTGCGGTCGTCGAGGTTGGTGACGGGCAAACTCATTCGTCCTCCCGGGGAATGACATAGAACGGGTAGACGAGGTTGCGACGGTCGTTGGTGGCCCGGACCACGTAGTCGACGTGGATCCGCACCTCCCCGTGCGAGGACGGCGCCGGCTCGACGCGCACGTCGCTGACCGTGACCCTCGGCTCCCACCGGGCGATCGCCTCGCGCACCGCTTCGGACATCAGCCCGAGCGTGTTGGCGTTGATCGGCTCGAACAGTTGCTCCCAGATCCGACAACCGAACTGCGGACGCATCAGCCGCTCCCCCGGTGCCGTGCTGAGCACCATGCGAATGGACGAGTCGAGGTCGGTCACCCCGGCGGTCATGGCGATCGACCCGGACTGATCGACGCGCAACGGGAACGAGATGCCCCGCCCGATGAAGTCGCTGGGATCGCTCACCCGTGCAGCTCGCTCGGGAAGTCGGTGGCATGGGCGCGCATCAGTTCACCTTCACCTGCAATCCGGAGACGGTGGTGTCCAGGACCGCCGAGAGGGCCGCCTTCCCCTTGGCGTCGAGCGTGAGGTCACCGGTCGAGGACACACTGGTCTTTCCCGTCGACGAGGTCGTCAGATCGCCTCGCGCCGCCAGCTCGACGTTGCTCTGCGTCGACTCGAGCTTGATCGTGCGCGCCTTGATCGTGATCCCCCCGTTGGCGTCGAAGACGATCGACGCATCCCGGTTGGCGATCTTCAGCTCGTTCGCCTCGGTGGTGGAGAGCTCGATCCCCTCCCGGTTCATGTCGAGCTCCGCCACCGGCGCACCGCTGCCGTTGGGTGCCACTCCCACGTACACACCCGACTTCACCGATTGGTCGCCGTCGCGGAAGATCAGTTCGTGTCCGACGCGAGAGGTGTAGGAGCGACGTGACACGCCGTCGGACTTGACGAGGGCCCTGTCGTTCACGACGGGTGGTTGCTCGACCGCGCTCCACAGCCCGCCGAGGATGTACGGGTGACGGAGATCGCCGTGCTCGAAGGCGACCAGCACCTCGTCGCCCACCTCTGGGACGCTGTGCCAGCCGCGCTGCTTGCCGGCTCCGGGCTGGACCAGCCGGGCCCATGTCGACACGATGTCGTCGAAGTAGGGCAACGTCACCTTGACCCGGTTGTGGCCGTCGGGGTCGACATTGTCGCTGACGACACCGATGGTGACCCCGGTGGCGAGCGTGCTCGCCGTACGCCCACCCGC
>CAYGLH010000127.1:2869-9095 GCA_964350535.1 uncultured Ilumatobacteraceae bacterium | reverse complement strand
CTTCGAGCACCCCGCCCTCGATCACACCGTGCACGACGACCGGGATGCACTCTTTGAAGATCCCGCCCGGCTCGCCGTCGTAGTGCACCGGCAGCGTGGCCTCGTTGAACGAGATGGTGAACTCGGTGGCGCCGTCGGCGGTCGCCACCGAGCCCTGGTCGACGGTGCCCTGGATGCGCACCCGACGGTCTTCTTCGCAGCCGTCGCGGACGCCGATCTCGTCGACGTTGCAGTAGTAGTCGACGGCCGAGGTGAGGAACTTCGTGACGATCACACCGCCGGCGACCAGGACCAGGACGAGCACGCCGATCGCCCACCAGTTGCGGCGTCGGCGGGCCGAGCTGCGGTCGCCGTGCTCGGAGGTGCGGGGGGAGAGGTCGGTCATCGCTGGTTCAGAGCCAGTACTTGTCCTTGTCGGGGATCCGGTCGGCGAGCGTCCGGCCGCGGCGCAGGACGCGCCACCCGTAGAGGACGATCGCGCCGAACGTGATCGCGTAGCTGCCGATGATGAACCCGGCGTCTTCCATCAGTGCTCCTCCATCGCAGTGTCGGTCGTCCCCCGGTCCTCGGTGGTTCCCGTCGTCCCGGGCGTGACCTCCGCCTCGGCGCGACGTGCGGCGAGCGCGTCGTCGAGCCCTCGATCGTCGAGCATGTCCTCCATCGCCAGCGTGCGGGTGCGGTGGAGGACCAGCCACACGTACAGCAGCGTGAAGGCGATCACGCCGACGAACAGGCTGAACAGCATCAGCCCGTCCATGTTGGTGTCGTTCGGCTCGAAGGTGCGGTCCTGGTGCAGGCTCCGCCACAGCTGCACGCTGAAGTGCACGAGCGGGATCTCCAACACGGCGATGAGACCGAGCACGGCGCTGCGCTTGGCGCGCTGCTCGTGGCTGCCGCCGAGGTTGCGTACCGCGAGATAGCCGATGTAGGTGACGAACATCAGGGCGGTGGTGGTGAGCCGGGCGTCCCACTGCCAGAAGACCCCCCACGTGAGGCGACCCCAGAGGGCGCCGACGATCAGGGTCAGCGCCATGAACAGCACGCCGATCTCGGCGCTGGCACCGGCGAGGCGATCCCACCCGAGCGACTTCCGCCACAGGTACATCCCCGAGCTGACCGCGGTGTCGCCGCTGGCCCGCGGGAAGAAGTACGCCTTGACCGCGGTGACCGTGAACGCGAGGTAGGCGAGCCAGACGGTGGGCACGTGGATGTAGAGCAGCCGGACCGCCTCGTCCTGGTCGCGGTCGGCCGGCGAGAAGCCGAGCCCGAAGGCGACCAGCCAACCCATCGACACGATCGTGGCGATGCCGATGATCCGCGTGGCGCGGGTGCCTGTGCCGGTGCGCCCGACCGACGTGCCGTCGGTCCCGTGCGCCGTCGATCCGGTGGGCCCGGGCGCTGGATGGAGGGTGGTCATGGGGTGGTGCTGCCGTTCCTGATCTGCTCGTCCAACTCGTCGATCTACTCGTCGATCAGCGGTCCGAAGGCGAGGGCACCGCCGACACCGAAGGCGACGGCGAACACCGCCAGCAGGCCCACCCAGGGCCAGCCGTCCGACGTCACCGCCCCAGCGGTACCGAGCGCGGCTTCCACCGCCCGAGTCGCACCGATCAGGACGGGCGCCACCGCAGGGAGCGTGAGCAGCGGGAGCAACGTCTCGCGACCCGTGAAACCTGCGGCGAGGCCGCCGTAGAGCGTACCGACCGCGGCCAGTCCACCGGTCGCGGTGATGCAAGTCACCAGCAACAGCGGGATCCCGGCGAGCGGGACGTCCTGGCCGTACAGGATCAGCGCGGCGAACACCAGCATCGCCTCGAGGACCAGCAGCTCGACGGCCAGGGCCAGCGCCTTGCCGGCGAAGATCGCTTTCGGGTCGACCCCGGCGACGCGCATCGCGTCGAGCGCGCCGTCCTCGTTCTCGATGGCGAAGGACCGTTGCACGAGCACCAACAGGCTGAACAACGTCGCCAACCAGACGAGGCCGGGTGCGACGCGCTCGAGCACGGCGTCGGCATCGAGGGCGAAGGCGAAGATCACCATCGTGACCGCCGCGAACGGCAGCACCTGGTTGGTGAAGACCTTGCTCGCCCACTCGACCCGGAGGTCCTTGGCGGCGACGAGGCGGGCCGTGCGCCACATGCTCATCGGTCGGACCACCGGTCGACCGGGCGCCGCCGCCACGTGCTGTCGTCGCAGCTCACGGCGCCTCGCGCACCTGGCCCGCGACCACGTCGACGACGCGCGTCGCCAGCGATCCGGCCCGCTCGAGCTCGTGACTGGCGACGATGATCGTCGCTCCCGCTTCCGACGCCGCCCGCAAGGTGGCGTCGAGCTCGTCGCGCCCGGCGGCGTCGAGCCCGGCGTGCGGTTCGTCGAGCAACCACAGCTGGGCGCGGCGGGCGACGAGGCACGCCAGCGCGGTCCTGCGCCGCTGGCCGGCCGACAGCGAGCGGACCCGCAGGTCGGCGAGCCGCCCGTCGACCGCCATCCGTTCCATCGCCCGGCCGATCTCCTCGTCGGTGGCACCCACCGTGGCGCCCCAGAACCGCACGTTCTCACGCACCGAGATGTCCAGGTAGAGGCCGTTCGAATGGCCGAGCAGCCCGACGTGGGGCCGCACGTCCTGGCGGTGCCGGGCGAGGTCCCATCCGAGGACCGTCGCGGTGCCGCGGGCGACGGGGAGCAGCCCTGCGCACAACCGCAACAGGGTGGTCTTGCCGGCGCCGTTGGGGCCGCGCAACAGGAGGATCTCCTGTCGCTCGACCGCGAGCGTGGCACCGGCGAGGGCCGGGAACGAGCCGAGCACGGCGACCACGTCGTCGAGGTCGACGACGGGCGCGCGATCGCGTTCAGGAGCATCGGCACGGTCGCCGGCGGGCTGGCTCATGGCTCCGGGCAACGCTACTGGCCGGCCCTCGGTCCTCCCAGGTGGTCGGCGGGCGCTCCCCGCCAGCGCCGGCGCCGATCCCCGCCGGGCGCGACTACGGCGTCGCGACCGGCGTCGGTATCGTTGCGGCGTGGCGGAAACCGAGCCCTCCCCTGCCTCCGACGCGGCCGCCGCCGACCCCGCGACGCCCGTGCAGGGCTGGTCCGGGTCGCCGACGATCGCACCGCCTGCGCCCGAGCCGGAGCAACGCCGCCGGCGCCGACCGAACCGCTGGGAACGCCCCAAGCCGCCGCACGACTGGCGCTTCTGGGTCGGCGGTCTCGGCCGGGTGCTGATCGTCGCCGGCCTGCTGCTGCTGGGCTTCGTGGCGTACCAGCTCTGGGGCACCGGGATCGAGACGGCCCGCGCCCAGCGCGGCCTCGAGAGCGACTTCGAGGAGCTGCTCGCCAGCACGCCGGCGGCAACGGTCGTCGCCGACCCGGCCGACTCCGACGATCCCGCCGACGAGGACGTCTTCATCGCCGAGACGCCCGACGAGGATGACTCGACCTCGACGGCCGACGCGCCTGCGACGACAACCGCCGCCGACGACGGCCCGGGCACGGCCACCGACGACGGGCCGGACGCTGCGGACGACGACGACGAGGCCCTCGACGATGCCGACGACGGCGACGCCACCGACGGCCCGCCGACGGCGGTCCCGGTCGAGCAGCAGGTGATCCCGCTCGTGGAGAACGGGGATGCGCTGGCCCGGCTCGAGATCCCGAAGTTGGGCACCGACCACATCGTCGTGGCCGGTGTCGACACGACCGACCTGAAGAAGGGGCCGGGCCATTTCCCCGAGACCCCGCTGCCCGGCCAGCTCGGCAACAGCGCCATCGCCGGCCACCGCACGACCTATGGCCAGCCGTTCCACAACGTCGACCAGTTGGATCCGGGCGACGAGATGATCGTCACGACGCTCTCGGGCACGTTCGTGTACGTCGTCACCGACCAGGAGATCGTCACGCCGAGCGACTACCACGTGATCTCCACGACGGATCCCACCCGCGCCACGTTGGCGCTCGTGTCGTGCGACCCGAAGTGGACGGCGGAGAACCGGATCATCATCCACGGGGTGCTCGATCCCGAGCGTTCCGCCCAGGTCGGCGAGCCGGTGCTCAACTACGGCAAGCCTCCGGAAGAGGTGTCGGGCGGCACCGACGCGGTCGCCGGCGGCGACCTCGACACCGACACGGGCAGCGCAGCGACCTCGTCGGGCGGGGTCACCGGCAGCCTGCTCGAGGCCGACGACATCGACGAGCGCGTGGTGGGCGTCGATGCGCTCACCGCCGGGACGGCGTCGGCCGGCGTGTCCGACGCGTTCAGCGAGGGCTGGTTCAGCGACTCCGGTGCCCACGCCCAGGTGGTGCTGTGGGCGCTCGTGTTGATCGCCATCTGGGCCGGCGCCTACCTGCTCGCCCGGCACTTCCGCCGCACGTGGGTCGGCGTCGCCGCCGCCACCGTCCCCTTCCTGGTGGCGCTGTACTTCTTCTACCAGAACGTCAACCGGATGCTGCCGCCGAACCTGTGACCCGCCGGCCGGCGTTCTCTGTCGAGGACGTCGCGCCCAGCGCGACATCTGTTCCAGAGAAGGGGCCGCCTCGTCAGCGACCGGTGAACTCGGCGGGGCGCTTCTCGAGGAAGGCGGTGCGCCCCTCGACGGCGTCGGCACTGGCCCACGCCGCCTGCCGGGCAGCCTCCACCGCCTCGACGGTCGGGGGGTCGGCGGCGAGGTGCTCGAGCGCCAACTTGTGTCCCGCCAGGGTGAGCGGCGCCAGCCCGGCCAGCGTGCGCGCCCAGTCGAGGGCGGCGTCGAGATCGCCGAGCCGGTGGACCGCTCCGAGCGCGTGGAGCCGCTCGGCCGTGTACGTCTCGGCGCCGACCAGCATCGCCCGGGCCACCGGCGTGGTGAACTCGGCGGCGAGGCGGCGCACCGTCCAGTGATCGACGACCAGGCCGAGCTTGGCGGCCGGCACGCCGACGATGCTGTCGGCGGTGGCGACGCGCAGGTCAGCGGCCACGGCCAACTGGGCGCCCGCACCGAGGGCCGGACCGTCGATCGACGCGATCACCGGCACGGGCAGGTCGCCGAAGCCGCGCAGCGCGCGGGCGAGGTCGACGGCGAACTGGCCTTCCTCCACGCCGGTCAGGTCGGCGCCGGCACTGAACGCCGGCGCGGCACCGGTGAGCACCACGGCACGCACCTCGTCGAGCCCGGCGTCGAGGACGTGCTGCTGCGCGTCGAGCAGTCCGAGCAGCGTCTC
This sequence comes from uncultured Ilumatobacteraceae bacterium, assembly GCA_964350535.1. GTDB lineage: Bacteria > Actinomycetota > Acidimicrobiia > Acidimicrobiales > Ilumatobacteraceae > CAYGLH01. The sequence continues at coordinate 3,902 of CAYGLH010000127.1, read as the reverse complement.
GTGGTTCACGGCGTTGCGTCGAGCGGGTCGGTCGAGGGTGATCAGCATCACTCGCCCGTCGAGTTCGGTGCGCACCGGAGCGTCGCCTCGTAGCATCCGATGACCATATGCCGAACGGCCCCGAGGCACCGCCTCCCGACCCGCACCAGTCCGACGACCCGGTGCGCCGACGCCGAGCCCAGATCGCCCGCTGGACGCTGCTCGCGAATCGCGTCGGCTACCTGTTCGTGGCGTTGGCGCTGGCGTTGTTCTTCATCGCCTTCGCGGTCGGGTTCTCGTCCACGATGGCGACCCTGATCGTCGTGGCGCTGATCATCGGCTGCGTCTTGCTCGCGCCGTCGATCATCCTCGGCTACGCCGTCAAGGCCGCCGAGCGCGACGACGCCGAACGCGGTTTCTGAACGCGGCGTCAGACCACCATCCGGGGGTTACCATGAGGTAACCCCATGTCCGCTCGACTTCCCGCACCCGCACGTCGTGAGCAGATCCTCGACGTCGCCCTCTCCGTCTTCGCCGCCACCGGCTACCACGGCGCGTCGATGAACGACGTCGCCGAGGCGGCCGGCGTCACCAAACCGGTGCTGTACCAGCACTTCGACTCGAAGCGCGACCTGTACCAGGCGCTGCTGCGCGAGGCGGGCGACCGGATGCTCAACAGCATCGTCAAGGGCACCGCCGAGGCGACCGACGGTCGCAGCCTCACCGAGCTCGGCTACCGCGCCTATTTCCGGTGGGTCGCCAGCGACACCGATGCGTTCCGGCTGCTGTTCGCGTCCGGCGCGCGCCGCGAGCGGGAGTTCTCGCAGGTGATCCGCACCATCAACGCCGAGGCGGCGCAATCGATCGCCCCGCTGATCGACGTCGAGATCGACGACGTCCGGCGCAAGACCCTCGCCCACGCGCTGGTCGGGCTCGCCGAGGGCGCGTCGCGGATGCTGGTCGAGCTCGGCGACGACTTCGACCCCGACGCCATCGCCCGCGACGTGTCGTCGCTCGCCTGGGCCGGTCTCCGCTCCCTCCCCAAGCCCTGACC
>CAYGLH010000127.1:0-2769 GCA_964350535.1 uncultured Ilumatobacteraceae bacterium | reverse complement strand
GTCAGGCGCTGCGGTAGGTGAGGCCGCGGTAGCCGTCGGCGAAGCCGGCGGCGCGGAGGATCTCGAGCAGGCCGGCGGGGACCGATGGCGCGCCGAGCGTGTCGCCGTTGATCTTGCGCACCTCGATCGCCTTGGAGCGGCCGTCCTTGACCGTGGCGACCAGCGCCTCCGCCCACGCAGGGTCGACGAGCGCCTCCGGGAAGGTGACGAGGTGATGCCCGCGACGGTCGAACCACACCAGCGCCCGTCCGGCGCGCAGGACCACGAGCGAGCCGGCGCTGCGCGCCGGGCGCCCATCGGTGGCTGGCCAGGCCAGCGCCGCTCCATAGGGCTGGGCCGGGTCGGTGGAGGCGAGCACCACCGCCTCGGGCAGGTCGGCACGCGGATCGGCGACGTCGCCGAGGTCGCGCAGCGAGCGCAGCCGATCGACCGCCCCCGGGAGCGCGAACTGCGCAGCACCCAGCCCGTCGACGAAGTAGCCGCGCCGCACCTGACCGCGCTCCTCGAGCACCTTGAGCACCCCGTACACGTTGGCGAAGCCGCCGGCGAGCCCCTCGGCGAGGACGCCCTCGCGAGTGACGACGCCGTACCGCTCGACGAGCTGCAGCGCCTGGGCGTGGGCCGCCTCGGTGGGCGACGGGGACGGTTCGAGCAGCGGTGACACCAGGCTCCAGCGGCCCTGTCCGGCGGGCGGGCCGATGCGCGTGAGCCGACCCGGTCGCCCGCGCCGCGATCGCGGGCCGCCGACGCCGGACGACGCTTTGACCCGGGCGCCGGCGACCACCGCCCGCAACGGCGCCAGGGTGTCGTTGGTGACCTCGCCCGCCCACACGAGGTCCCACAGCGCGGCCAGCACCTCCTGGTCGTGTGCGCCACGCCCGACGCGGCGCAACTGCCCCCAGAAGCTGGCCCCGTCGTCGCGCAGCACCTGACGCAACGCGTCGTGGAGCTCGCCCTCGGGCGGGTCGCGCCGCTCCCAGCCGGGCGCCAGGAGCGGCAGCTGATCGACGAAGCACAGGCGCACCCGGCCGTCGCGGGCGCCGACGCCGCCGGCACCGACCCAGACCAGCTCGCCCGCCGTGCACAACTCGTCGAGCATCGACGGACGGAACCCGCGCACCCGGTTGGGGAGCACATCGACCTCGAGCGACGACGCCACGAGGGCCGAGCCCGACAGCACCCCGATCGTCTCCACGAGCGACTCCATCCCACGCCGTTCGGCGGGGATCCCGTGCCAAGCGGGCAGGAAGCGAGCGAACGCCTCCTGCTCGACGGGTTCGACCTCGCGACGCAGGGCGGCGAGCGAGCGGCGACGCAGCTGCCGGAGGACGTCGACGTCGCAGAACTCGCGCGTGACCCCATCGGGCCGGAACTCGCCGACGACGAGACGCTCCTCGCCCTCGAGCGCCGCCAGCGCGCCGGCGGCGCGTTCGGGCGGGACACCGAACCGCCGCGCCACCTCGGCCGTGACGAAGGGTCCATGGGTGCGGGCGTAGCGCCCGACCAGCTCTTCGAGCGGGCGCGGCACCGGTTCGGTGTATGCCGCCGGGAGCCCCATCGGCAGCGAACAGCCGAGGGCGTCGCGGTAACGGGCGGCGTCGTCGGCGACCACGTAGCGCTGCTCGCCGCCGACCGCCACCTCGATCGCCCGCTTGCCGCCGATGAGCTCGGCGAGCCAGCTGTCGACGATCGATCCGACGCCGGTGCCGCCGGCGACCGCCTCGGCGGCGTCGGCCTGACAGCGCAACTCGACCTCGGTGCGCGACAGGTCGCCGACCTTGCGCAGCACGTCGTGGAGCTCGTCGGGCGAACGGGCGCGACGGCCCTCGGCGATGCACTGCAGTTCGAGCTCGACGTCGGCGAGCACGTCGGGGTCGAGGAGCTCGCGCAGCTCCTCGGCGCCGAGCAGGTCGCGCAACAGATCGCGGTCGAGCGCCAGCGCCGCGGCCCGACGCTCGGCGAGGGGCGCGTCGCCCTCGTACATGTAGGCGGCGATCCAGTTGAAGAGCAGGCTCGACGCCATCGGGCTGGCCTTGGGCGTGTCGACCGAGATGACCCGCACGGCCCGGGACCGCAGCTGGCCGAGCACCTCGCGCAGCGCCGGCACGTCGAACACGTCCTGCAAGCACTCGCGCGAGGCCTCGAGGAGGATCGGGAAGGTTGGATACTTGGCGGCCACCGCCAGCAGGTCGGCGGCGCGCTGGCGCTGCTGCCACAAGGGGGTGCGCCGGTCGGGACGGCGGCGCGGCAGCAACAGTGCACGACCTGCGCACTCGCGAAAGCGCGAGGAGAAGAGCGCGGTCTGCGGCAGCGTGGACACGACGAGGTCGTCGATGTCGTCGGGGTCGATGAGCAGCGACTCGAGCGGGAGCTCGTCGGCCGTCGTCGCCCCACATGGTCTCGACGGGCATGTCGAGCTCGTCGATCACGCGCCGCTCGATCGCCATCGCCCACGGCGCGTGCACCGGCGTGCCGAACGGGCTGAGGATGCACACCCGCCAGTCGCCGATCTCGTCCTTGAACCGCTCGACGCCCACCGTGCGGTCGTCGGGCACCGCGCCGGTGGCCTCGACCTGCTCGTCGAGGTACTGCAGCAGGTTCGAGGCCGCGAGCTCGTCGAGCGCGTAGTGCTCGCGCAGCCGGGTGGTCGCCTCCTCGGGGCCGAGCCCGCGCAGCTCACGCACGAACCCACCCAGCGCCCGGCCGAGCTCGAGCGGACGCCCCGGTCCGTCGCCGTGCCAGAACGGCATCTTGCCCGGCTGGCCCGGG
>CAYGLH010000126.1:0-9122 GCA_964350535.1 uncultured Ilumatobacteraceae bacterium | reverse complement strand
CGGAGGTCGTCGACGATCCCTTCGCGCAGGCCGTCACCAGGGAGTGCTGCGACCTCGTCTGCCTCGGTCGCCGTGTCGTCACTCAATCGGACCTCCGCCCACGACGATCGGCTCGCCGTGGTCGATCTCGGCGTCGGACACGCCGTGCGTCGTGCGCGCCGCCGGTTCACCGATGTCGGTGCTGGCGCTGGAGCCGGCCACACGGAACCCGTCGGGATCCTCGTTGCGCCACTTCTTCTGCATGTCCTCGTTGCGGATCCGCTGTTGCAGCAGCACGACACCCTCGAGCAGCGCCTCGGGACGCGGCGGGCAGCCGGGCACGTAGACGTCGATCGGGATGATCTGGTCGACGCCCTTGGTGACGCTGTAGCTGTCCCAGTAGGGGCCGCCGCAGTTGGCGCACGATCCCATCGAGATGGCGTACTTCGGCTCGGGCATCTGCTCCCACAGGCGCTTCACGGCCGGGGCCATCTTGTCGGTGACGGTTCCCGAGACGCACACGAAGTCGGCCTGACGCGGGCTCGCCGGCAGCGGGATCACGCCGAGGCGCATCACGTCGTAGCGCGGCGACCCGAAGGCAGCACCCATCTCGATGGCGCAGCAGGCGAGACCCCACTGGTACACCCACATCGAGTAGGAGCGGCTGCGTTTGAGCAGCTTGGTGAGCGGTGCCGGCATCCGGCCCTTGTCGATCAGACCCATCGGAGAAGACCTCGCTTCCAGGCGTAGACCAGGCCGTCGAGCAGCAGGACGATGAAGGCGATCATCACGACGAGCCCGAAGGTGCCGTAACGCTCGATCGACGCGGCCCACGGGAAGAGGAACACGGCCTCGACGTCGAAGATCACGAAGAGCAGCGCGAACACGTAGTACCGGATCTGGCTCTGTGACCAGCCCATTCCCACCGGATCGACGCCCGATTCGTAGGCGATGTGTTTCTCGGGCGAGGGCGAGACGGGGCGCAGCGCGGCGGCGACGCCGAGCAGCAGGCCACCGACCAGGAGCGCGGCAAGGCCGAACCAGCCGGCGGTGAGATAGTCGCGGAGGAAGTCCGACATCGGGCCACGAAGTTATCAGGGCTCGTGAATTCCTTCCCAAACCCTGTGGGGACGATTTTCGGCGCGCCACGGCTCGCGCGCCGGCCCGCCGTCCCGTCGGAGACCGACGTGCGCATCGTGTCGTTGCTCCCCTCGGCCACCGAGATCCTCTTCGCCATCGGCGCCGGCGACGAGGTCGTCGGCGTGACCCACGAGTGCGACCACCCGCCCGAGGCGCGTTCCCGACGCATCGTGTCGACCTCGGCGCTGCCCGACGGGTTGTCGCCCGCCGAGGTCGATCAGGTCGTGAAGGAGCGGATCGCCGCCGGGGAGGACCTCTACCGGCTCGCCGCGGGTGCGTTCGAGGAGATCGACCCGGAGCTGGTCGTCACTCAGGACCTGTGCGCGGTGTGCGCGGTCGACGTGTCCGAGGTGGACGACGCGCTGGCCCACCTGGCGTGCACGGCCGAGGTGCTGACGCTCGACCCGATGTCGATCGAGGAGGTCCTCGCCACGATCGTCGCGGCCGGCGACGCCACCGGTCGCGGGCCGGCGGCGACGGAGCTGGTGGCCGGGCTGCGGTCGCGCCTCGACGCCGTCGCCGCGACGGTGGCAGGGGCGCCACGCCGCCCGACCTTCCTCCTCGAGTGGACCGATCCGGCCTTCACCGCCGGGCACTGGGTACCCGACATGGTGGAGGCGGCCGGCGGCGAGTGCGTGCTCGCGTGTCCCGGGCGGAACTCGGTCGGCGTGGAATGGCCGGCGGTCGCCGCGTCGGGCGCCGAGGTGGTCGTCGTCGCACCGTGCGGTTACCGGCTCGACGGGGCCGCCGAGCTGGCGGGTGAGGTCGTCGGCCGCGGCGTGCTGCCCGTGGACGCCGAGGTGTGGGCGGTCGACGCCGACGCGATCGTGGTGCGACCCGGGCCGAGAGTGGTCGATGGCGTCGAGGCGATGGCCTCGATCCTCCACCCGGACCGGTGCGGCCCACCCGACCCGACGCAGGCCCGCCGCATCGCCTGATCGGCGACTGAGCCGGACCGTTCGGGACCTTCGACCCTGGCGCCACGCCCCCGGCGGCGCGGCAATGGAGACGTGACCAGCATCGACGACGCCACCGTGGAGCTCACCGACGACGAGTGCTGGGAGCTCCTCGACCGAACCGCCGTCGGCCGCCTCGCCGTGGACGTCGGCGGGCAGCCGGACATCTTCCCGATCAACTTCGTGGTCGACGGACGATCGATCGTGTTCCGCACGGCGGCGGGCACGAAACTCGCCGGCGCGGTCCTGATGCGCCACGTGGCGTTCGAGATCGACGGCTACGAGCCGGAGCAACGCACCGCGTGGAGCGTCGTCGTGAAGGGCACGGCCGCGCAGATCGACAGCCTCACGGAACGGTACGAAGCCGAGGAGCTCCCACTGTTCCCCTGGTTCGCCGAGCCGAAGCCGGAGTTCGTGCGGATCTCACCGCGCATCCTGTCCGGTCGCCGGTTCCACGTGCTCGACGACGTCACACCCGACGCGTCGATCGGTTGGTCCGGCTCGGATGCCGGCCACGAGCCTCACGCGGGCGAACCCGCGCCGGGCGAGACCTACCACCGTGGCTCGCCGTACATGACGCCCGACTGATCGCCTGACCGTCCGTACCGTCCCGCCCGCGGGCTGCGCATGCGGCGCGACCGGCGCGTTCCGACAACACTGTGTCCGGTGATCCGCGTGTTCCTCCTCGACGACCACGAGGTGGTCCGTCGCGGCGTCGCCGCGAGCATCGCTGCCGAGCCCGACATCACCGTCGTCGGCGAGGCGTCGAGCGCGCGCGACGCGGTCGAGGCCGTGCGGGCCTGCACCCCGGACGTCGCCGTCCTCGACGTGCGACTCGGCGACGGCAGCGGCATCGACGTCTGCCGCGCACTGCGCAGCGAGGTCCCGGAGGTGCGGTCGCTGATCCTCACCTCGTTCGATTCGGACAGTGCCCTCGTCGAGGCCGAACACGCCGGCGCGGCGGGGTTCGTGCTCAAGGAGATCCGCACCGCCAACCTCGTCAGCGCGATCCGTACGGTCGCCGCCGGCGGCAGCGTGTTCGACCGGGCCCGTGCCCGGCTCGCCGGCGAACGGCTGCGGGAGAGCCCCGAGCACCTCGTCGACTCGCTCACGGCACAGGAGCGACGGATCTTCGACCTGATCGGCGAGGGCCGGTCGAACCGGCAGATCGCCCAAGAGATGTACCTCGCGGAGAAGACCGTCAAGAACTACGTGTCGAACGTGCTCGCCAAGCTCGGCCTGTCGCGGCGCACCGAGGCGGCGGCGATCGCCGCCCGCATCGACGAGCGACATCGCCACGGCGGCTGATCCGTCGCGGCTGATCCAGCACCGACCCGCGGCGCCTCCGGGACCTTCGACCCTGGCTCGCCGACGACGACGGCGGCACTGTGGACCTATGACCTCCACCGACGACGAGGCGCTCGCGACGATCCCCCCATCGCAGTGCCTGGCGTTGCTGCGCGACGCGGCGATCGGCCGTCTCGGGGTCGTGACCGAGGACGGCGGCGTCGACATCTTCCCCGTCAACTTCATCGTCGACCACGGCGAGATCCTCTTCCGGACCGACGCCGGCACCAAGCTCGACCGCGTCGTCGAGCACGGCCGTGTCGGCTTCGAGGCCGACCACTTCGACTGGTACGAGCGCACCGCATGGAGCGTCATCGTCAAGGGCGCGGCCTCGCTCGTCAGCGGCCGCGCCGACCTGATCGACCTGTTCGACGTCGACGTCGTCGGGTGGCACCCCGGTCCCAAGCCGCACTTCGTGCGCATCGAGCCCGACAGCATCACGGGCCGCCGTTTCCGCGTGGTCGCCGGCAAGAGCCCCTGAGCGGACCGATGAGCGCGCCACGTGGCGCCGTGTCCTGGAGCCGGGCCGCGGTGACCCGGCTACCGTCCTCCATTCGTGGCCTCGGGACGGATGCGCAGATGACCGCCGACTTCGCAGACGCCTTGATCGCGTCGTCGCCGGACGGCCTGCTGCTCGTGGACGCGGCGGGCTCGATCGTGCTCGCCAACCCCACGGCGGCGGCGTTGTTCGGCCGGACCGCCGACGCGCTCGTCGGGCTGCCGGTCGAGGTGCTCGTCCCGAGCGAGCACCGCGCCCGACACGTGCGGCACCGCGACGGCTACGCCGCTGCGCCCACAGCGCGTCCGATGGGGAGCGGCTTACGGCTGCTCGCCGAGCACGCCGACGGCACGCTGTTCCCGGTGGAGATCAGCCTGAGTCCGATCTCCCTCGACGGGGAGCGGCACACGATCGCCACCGTGCGCGACGTGTCCGAACGCCAGGACGCCCGCGCCCACGCGGCCCTGATGGACGAGCGCGAGCGCATCGCCCGCGACCTGCACGACACGGTGATCCAGGAGCTGTTCGCCGCCGGGATGACGCTCGAGGCGATCGCTGCGACCATCGACCCGCCATCGACCGGCGATCGGGTCCGCGACGTCATCGGCCAGCTCGACGACGTCATCCGCCAGATCCGCAACTCGATCCACCAGCTCGGGCAGGTGACGGTGGACGCCCGGCCGTCGTCGCGCCTCGCCGAGCTCATCGATGACCGCGCCGCGCACCTCGGCTTCGCGCCCCGGCTGCGGATCGAGGGCGAGCTGGACGACCTCCCGGACGAGCTCGCCGAGCAGCTGCTGGCGACCGCCTCCGAGGCGTTGTCGAACGTGGTCCGCCACGCCGGCGCGAGCGCGGTCCTCGTGGACGTGCGGGCGTCCGACCCCGTCCTCGCGCTCGAGGTGCACGACGATGGCGTGGGCCTCCCCCATCGTCCTGCGACCGGCCGCGGGCTCGCCAACATGTCCGGTCGCGCCGCCGACCTCGGCGGACGGTGCACGTTGGAGCCGGCCGACGGCGGCGGGACCGTGCTGCGCTGGCAGGTACCGCTGCGTCGCTGAGGGGACACGGACCCGCGCCCCGTGCTCCTCTATCGCCGCCCTGCTTGTGACGCCGGTCGCCCGATCAGCGCGGTTCGGCCCGCCCGTGCAACACTCCGGGCGGACGAGCCCAAGCCCCTTTGGAGGACACGATGAGCAAGCCGAACGTCGACATCGGACAGGTCGGGATCTGGTACGGGATGATCGACGCCCTGCCGACGCCCGAGGCGCAGCACGCAGCGCAGGTCATCGAGGAGCTCGGGTTCGGCGCGCTGTGGGTCGCCGAGGCCGTGGGTCGCGACCCGCTCGTGGCATCGGCGGTGCTGCTGTCGGCCACCGAGCGCATCCCCCTCGCCACCGGCATCGCCAACATCTACGCCCGTGACCCGATGACGATGGCGGCCGGTCAGAAGACGCTCGCCGAGGCCTTCCCCGGCCGCTTCCTGCTCGGGTTGGGCGTGAGCCACGCCCATCTCGTGAGCAACCTGCGCAAGCACGACTACTCGAAGCCGTACAGCTACATGGTCGACTACCTGGCGCGGATGGACGAGTCGCTCTTCATGGCCCGCGGGCCGGAGGCCGACCCGGGTCGCGTCCTCGCCGCGTTGGGCCCGAAGATGCTGAAGCTGTCGGCGGAGTCGGCGAACGGCGCGCACCCGTACTTCACCACGCCGGATCACACGAAGATCGCCCGCGACACGATGGGGGCCGACGCCTTGTTGGCACCGGAGCAGATGGTGGTGTTGGACACCGATCCGGCCGAGGCGCGGCGCATCGCTCGCGCCGGCATGGCCGTGTACCTGCGCGCTCCGAACTACGTCAACAACCTGGCACGCTTGGGCTTCGACGAGGGCGACGTCGCCGACGGCGGGAGCGATCGGCTCGTCGACGCGATCGTGGCCTGGGGCTCCGAGGAGCAGATCGCGGCGCGCGTCGCCGAACACCACGCCGCCGGCGCCGACCATGTGTGCGTGCAGGTCCTGCAGGACGGCACGGACTTCCCGGACGCGACGCTGCGCCGTCTCGCCGACGCGCTGTTGTAGGCCGGGACCGCGCCCGCCGGGCGCCTGAGGGGGAGGAACCTTTCGTGCACATCCGCCACTCGCTCGTCGCGTTCGTCGCGGCGGGCTCGCTGCTCGCCGCGGCGTGCGCCTCCGACGATGCGTCGTCGGACGACACCGACGCGCCCGTTCCCACCGAGGGGGCGTCGACGACGACGGGCACCGACCCGACCGGCACGGACGTCATCGACACGGACGCCACCGGCACGACCGGCACCGACGACACGGACACGACCGGCACCACCGAGACCGGCACGTCCGGCACGGGCACGTCCGACACGGGCGCGGGTTCGACGACCGCCAGCTCGACGACGGCACCGTCGACGAGCTCGACGGACGCCCCACACGGCGCGGAGTGGGTGACCCACTTCGGCGACCCGAGCGATCCGAGCTGCCAGTGCGCCGACGGGAGTGAGCACGTCTTCCACAGCCTCGACCGCGACCCCGACAAGGTGCTCCTCTACTTCCAGGGCGGCGGCGCGTGCTTCAGCCCCGAGACGTGCGACTTCGAGACGGGGACGTACAAGGTGTCCACCGGCGAGGACGACATCGCCACGACCGGCATCTTCGATTGGGAGCATGAGGGCAACCCGTTCGCCGACTGGAGCGTCGTGTTCGTCCCGTACTGCTCCGGCGACGTGTTCCTCGGCGACGCCGAGCACGAGTACGCCCCCGACCTCGTCGTGCAGCACCGCGGCGCGCTCCACGCCCAGAAGGGGCTCGACTATCTGGTGGCGACGTACCCCGACGCGCAGGAGGTGTTCGTCACCGGCTCGTCCGCAGGTGGCGTGCCCGCACCACGGTACGGCGGCCTGGCCGCCGACGCCCTGCCCGATGCCACCGTCACCGTGCTCGCCGACGGCTCCGGCGGGTACCCGAGCCGCGAACCGGTCAACTCCTTCATCGGTGCCCTGTGGGGTGTCGAGAACGCCTTCCCCGACTGGCCCGAGCTCGCCGACGCCGCGCCGGGCTCGGTCGGCATCCCGGATCTGTTCACGATCACCGGGCAGCACGCCCCGAACGTCGCGCTGGCGCGCTTCGACCACGCCGCGGACGAGGTGCAGCAGTCGTTCTCGGCCCTCGCCGGGACCGGCACGACCGTGCTCGACGTGCTCGACGAGAACGAGGCCGCCACCGAAGCCGCCGGCGTGCGGCTCGACGTCTACGTCGCTCCGGGCACCGACCACACGATCCTCGGCAGCCCCGACGTGTGGACGCTGGAGACCGAGGGCGTGTCGTTCCTCGACTGGCTCCGCGCGCTGATCGATTCCGGCGCCCCCGGCGACGTGCACTGCACCGAGTGCGGCACCCCCGCCGTGGAGGAGTGACGCCACCCGCCCACCGCCGATCTCCGCAGCCGGTCGGCATGATGGATCGGTGATCCGGCGATGACGCCCCCGACCTCCAGGCGTGCCCTCCTCCCGCTGATCTTCGCCGTCACGCTCACCGGCATCCTCGGCAACACGCTCATCGCACCGGCGGTCCCGGACATCCTCGACCAGTTCGGCGTCGGGGACGCCGGGGCCGGCGTGCTGATCGCCGCCACCTCGCTGCCGGGGGTGTTCCTGGCGCCCGTCATCGGCGTGCTCGCCGACCGCCTCGGGCGCCGACGGGTGTTGGTGCCGTGCCTCGCCTGCTACGGCACGTTCGGGCTGGGCGCCGCCGCAGCGCCGACCTTCGAGCTGTTGGTGCTCGCCCGCTTCGGCATGGGGCTCGGTGCGGCGGGGCTGATCAACCTCGCCGTCGTGCTCATCGGCGACCACTGGGAGGGAGGCGACCGCACACGCCTCATCGGACGGAACTCGGTGGTGTTGACCGTCGGGCTCGCGCTGCTCCCACCGTTGGGTGGGCTGCTGACCGACCTCGTGAGCTGGCGGTTGGCGCTGCTGCCGTACGGCCTCGGCCTGGTGACCGCCGTCGCCGCCCACCGCCTGCTCGATCCCGCGCCACCCGACGACGTGGTGCCCCTCCGCGAACAGCTCGGCGGGATCGCCGGCGTGTTCCGGCGCCCGCAGCTCCCGGTGATCTTCGCCGGCGGGATGCTGACGTTCCTGATGGTCTTCGGCATCTTCCTCGCCGCGCTCCCCCTCCACCTCGAGGACGAGTTCGGCTACGGCGCCGGCATGCGCGGGCTGTTCCTCGGCCTGCCGGCGGTGCCCTCGATGCTCGTCGCCTTCAACCTCGAGCGGATCAGGTCGCACCTCGCCGCCAAGACCGTGCTCGTGGGCGGGGCGGTCCTCCTGGCGATCGGGTTCGCGCTGATGGGGGCCAGCACGTTCGCCGTGCTCGTCGTCGCCGGCTGTGTGGTGCACGGACTGGGCGAGGGCGGGCTGATCCCGACGATGCAGGACCTCTCGGTGTCGCTTGCTCCGCCCGGGCAGCGCGGCGCGGTGGTCGCCCTGTTCGTCTCGGCGACGCGGCTCGGACAGACCATCGGACCGCTGAGCGCCGCTGCGGTGCTCGACACCTGGGGTTCGTTCGCCGCCCTCCACCTGGGCGTCGTCGTCGCCATCGGGATGGCCACGATGTTCCTGCTCACGCCGGCCCGATCGGCGGCTTCGGCGATTGCAGTCGACCGCGCCGATCGTTAGCCTGGGAACCGCGCCTCTCCCAGAGGGGTCTGGCGTACTGTTGTACACGGTACGACGCGATTCGGCCCCAGCGAGCGGCCGAGAGGCGTCAGGGCTTCGGCCCGACACTCTGGGAGCGTTCATGAGCGACGACAACGGCGACGACATCGACCTCGCCACATTGAGCGACGAGGACCTCGTCCTGCAGATGCACGACGACCTCTACGACGGCCTCAAGGACGAGATCGCCGAGGGCACCACCATCCTGCTCGATCGCGGGTGGGGCCCCGAGAAGGTCCTCAACGAGGCGCTCGTCGAGGCGATGCGCGTCGTCGGCGACGACTTCCGCGACGGCATCCTCTTCGTGCCCGAGGTGTTGCTCGCCGCCAACGCGATGAAGGCCGGGATGGAGATCCTCCGACCGCTGCTCACCGAGACCGGTGTGGAAGCGGTCGGCAAGGTCGTGATCGGCACGGTCAAGGGCGACATCCACGACATCGGCAAGAACCTCGTGGCGATGATGCTCGAGGGGG
>CAYGLH010000125.1:4411-9125 GCA_964350535.1 uncultured Ilumatobacteraceae bacterium | reverse complement strand
GGAGGGCTGAGTTTGTGGGTCGGATTCGGGGCCGAGGGGCCGGGATCCGTCCCGGGAACGGGAGGGCCGAGGTTGTGGGTCGGATTCGGGGGTGAGGGGCCGGGATTGCTCCCGCAAACGGGAGGGTGCGGGTTTGGGGGATCTTGGGTGGGGGTTGGGGTGCGCGACGCAGAGCTGGGTCGGGCTGCACTACGGTCGGCGGGCATGCGGGTCGTCGAGGTGTGGCGCTACCCCGTGAAGTCGCTGGGGGGCGAGCGGCTGGAGAGCGCGCTCGTCACCGCCCGCGGCGTGATCCGGGACCGGAGCCACGGCATCGTCGACGTCGAGACCGGCACCGTGCTCACCGCTCGACGTGCACCCGAGCTGCTGTTCGCGTCGGCGCGACTGATCGGCGCGTCGGTGTCGCACGGCGTCGTGATCACGCTGCCCGACGGCACACGGCTCGACACGTCACAGCTCGGCCGCGGTGCCGCCGACATCGCGCTGTCGGATTGGCTCGGGCGTCGCGTCGAGCTGCGGGCGGCCGGCAACGACGGTGGCACCTACGAGGTGCCGCTCGACTTCGAACACGATCGCGACTGGGTCTCGTGGCAGGGTCCCGGTCTCGCCTGGCACGACTCGGCGCGGGCGCGTGTCTCGTTGTTGTCGTCCGCCACGGCAGGCGAGTGGGACGTCCGGCGCTTCCGTGCGAACGTGATCGTCGACGCCGGCGACGAGGATCGGTTCGTCGGTCGACGACTGGGCATCGGCACGGTCGAGCTCGACGTGCTCAAGCACATCGATCGGTGCGTGATGGTCACGCGACCCCAGCCGCACATCGACCGCGACCTCGAGGTGCTGAAGACGATCAACCGCGACCGCGGCGGCAACCTGGCGATCGGCTGTCTCGTCGGCCGGGCCGGGATGCTGATGGTCGGCGATCAGGTCGAGGATCGCGGCGACACGCCTGCGTCCGCCGAGCCGGCCCCGTAGAGGTCGAACCCGGCGACCGCGCCGATCACCAGCACGGCCGGCGAGCGCACGTCGAGATCTCCCAGCTCGCCGAGCGTGCAGCGGCCGATCTCCTGGTCCGGGGTCGTCGCCGACCGGATGGCTGCGACGGGCGTCGCTGCGGACAGGCCGCCGGCGATCAACTGCTCGGCGATGAAGGTGCGTCGTGACACGCCCATCAGGACGACGATCGTGCCGCCGACCTTGGCGAGCGAGTGCCAGTCGACGTCGTCCTCGCCGTTGCGGCGATGGCCGGTGACCACGGTGAACGCGGCGGAGACCCCACGGTGGGTGATGGGGATGCCGGCCGCCGACGCCGCCGACACGGGCGACGTGACGCCGGGGACGACGACGAAGTCGAGTCCGGCGCCGGTGAGCGCCAGCGCCTCTTCGCCACCCCGCCCGAACACGTACGGGTCGCCGCCCTTGAGCCTGACGATCCGGCGACCGGTGCGCCCGAGCTCGACGAGCAGCTCGCAGATGTGCTCCTGCGGGGTCGGCGCCCCCGGGCGTTTGCCGACGTCGATCAGCTCGGCGTCGGGTCGGGCGAGATCGAGGACGTCGCGGCTGACGAGCGCGTCGTGCACCACGACGTCCGCCTCGCCCAGCAGGCGAGCTGCACGGAGGGTGAGCAGTTCGGGGTCGCCCGGACCGGCTCCGACGAGCGCCACCGTCATCCGTCGACCCTACGCGATCCGGTCGGCACGACGAGCGGGGGCGGATCGGGGATCAGGCGCCGACGGCGACGCGCTTGCCGCGCCGGCGCGTCGTCGGCTCGGGGAGCACGCCGGACAGGGCCTCGATGCCGATCGCCGCGCACCAGTCGCCGAAGCTGGCCGGTGATCCGTCGCTGTCGGTGCCGCCCGTGTCGCGGGCGAACCACTCGAGCAGTGGCCGGAGCAGGTCGGGGACGTCGGTGAGCGGCACGTCGGGCCGGAGGCATTGCGCCAGGCGGTCGCCGGCGGGTGATCCGCCGACGTAGATGTCGTAGTTGCGCTTCGTACGGCCGACGATGCCGAGCTCGGCGGAGTACGGGCGTGCGCAGCCGTTCGGGCACCCGGTCATGTTGAGCCGGATCGGCAGGTCGGGCACGCCGGTGTCGGCGAGGAGCTTCTCCAGGTCGGTGACGACGTCGGGCAGCACCCGTTCGGACTCGCCCAACGCCTTCGAGCAGGTGGGGAGCGCCGGGCAGGCGATCGAGAGGTTGCGCAGCGGCGACTGGTCGTCGGCGAGGGCCACGCCATTGGAGCGGAGCACCGCCTCGACGGCGTCCCGGTCGGTCACCCCGACCAGCAGCAGGTCCTGCCGTGCGGTGACCCGCAGCTCGTCGACGGCGCCGTCGGCGACGAGCCGACGCAACGCCGTGCGGATGCCACCGTGCACCTGCCCCGACGGCACCGGAACGCCGAGCGTGCCGACGGTGTCGTCGTGGTCGTGCTCGTGCCAGCCGTGGTGGGCCTCGACGGTCCACGGGAGCAGCTCGACGGGCTCGGCGATCGGACGCCCGATGCGCTCGACGATCTGCTCGCGCAGCCACGGGACCCCGCGCGCCTCGAGCAGGTACTTGAGCCGGGCGCGCGACCGGTCGTCACGGTTGCCGTGGTCGCGCTGGGTGGTGACGATCGCCTCGACCACGTCGCCGATGTCGCCGGGCGGGACCCAGGCGATCGGCCGTGCCAGGAGGGGATAGGTGTCGTCCGGGCGGTTGTGGGCCATCCCCATGCCACCGCCGGCGAGCACGACGAAGCCGGTCAGCTCGCCGGTCGTCCCCTCGCTCAGCGTCGGGACGATCCCGACGTCGTGGCTGTAGATGTCGACGCAGTTGTCGCCGGGCCACGCGATGCCGATCTTGAACTTGCGCGGCAGGTAGGCCGTGCCGTAGATCGGCTCGACGTCGTCGATGGGATCGAGGGCCGGCGGCGCCCCCCGACGGGCGGACGGGCGTGGCTCGGCGGTGGCCGCCTGTTCGCCGTCGACCCACAACTCCCAGTAGGTCTCGGCCCGCGGGCGGAACCGGGCGACCATCTCGTCGACGACAGGTTGCAGCACGGCGGCGCGCTCGGGGTGGGGCAGCGGGCAGGCCATCACGTTGCGCACCACGTCGCCGCAGGCGGCGATGGTGGTGAGCAGCGAGGCGTTGATGTCCCGCACGAGGGTGTGCAGGTCGCCCTTGTGGACCACGTGGTACTGCACGCCCTGGCGGGTGGTGAGCCGCAGCTTGTCGTTGGCGAGGGAGGCGACGCGGTCGAGCGCGAGCCACTGGTCGCGGCTGATGATGCCGCCCGGCACCGAGGCCCGCACCATGCAGGAGTAGTCGGGGGAGAGCTTCTGCCGGGTGCGCTCGCGACGCACGTCGCGGTCGTCCTGTTGGTAGACGCCGTGGAACTTCAGCAGCATCTCGGCGTCGTGCTCGAACCGGGCCTCGCCGTTGTCGAGCTCGTCGGCGATCGTGCCGGCGAGGTAGCGGCTGGCGACCTTGATGTCCTCGGCGCTCATGAGATCCCTCCGTGGAGACCGCACTCGGTCTTCTCCGTGTCGGCCCAGCGACCCGAGCGCGGGTCGTCCGGGTCGACGGCGGGGCGGGTGCAGGGCCAGCATCCGATCGAGGTGTAGTTGCGGTCGGCGAGCGGGTGCTCGGGCAGATCGTGGGTGGCCGCGTAGTGGGCGACGTGGGCGTCGGTCCAGGCGGCGAGCGGATTGACCTTGGTGACGCCGCGCAGGAGGTCGTCGTGGACGACGGGCGTGGTGCGCCGCGACGGTGAGTCGGCGCGACGCAGGCCGGTGATCCACGCCGACTTGCCGCGCAGGGCGTTCTCGAGCGGCGCCACCTTGCGGGCGGCGCAGCAGGCGTCGGTGTCGGTGCGCCAGAGGTCGCGCTCGAGGTCGGGCGAGGGCCGCAGCACGTCGAGGTTGAACCCGAAGCGGTCGCGCAGGTGGTCGGCGTACCATTCGGTCTCGGCGAAGAGGTAGCCGGTGTCGATCAGCGTGATCGGGATCCCGGGCACGGCGCTGTGGGCGACGTGGGCGAGGGTCGCGTCGCCGAAGCTCGCGGTGAGACAGACCCCGTCGCCGAAGCTGGCGGCGGCCCAACGGACGAGCGCAGCGGCGTCGTCGATGGGGCGCTCGCTCTCGGTGGGCGGCGGCGAGGGGAACGAGGTCGAGCTGGCCACGGCCGCCATTCAATCAATCCCGACTAAAAAGATCAACTTTGTAGGGATATGTCCGCCCGTAGGCTGATCCGATGCCCACGGCGCGCTTCGCGTACCACGTCTCGCTCGACCTGCAGGATGCTCCGGTGCTGCTGGTGGGCGGTGGCCGCGTCGCCGCCCGCAAAGCTCGTGGCCTGATCGCCGCCGGCGCCCGTGTCACCGTCGTCGCCCCCGACGTGTGCGACGAGCTCGCGACGCAGGACCTCGCCGAGGTCCACCGCCGACCCTTCGATCCCGGCGACGTCGACGGGGCGCGCCTCGTGATGACCGCGACCGATGTGCCGGCGGTCGAGCGGGCGGTCGCCGCAGCGGCGCGGGCGGCCAACGTGTGGGTCAACGCCGCCGACCGCCCGGACGAGTGCGACTTCATCCTCCCCGCGATCGCCCGACGGGGTCGGGTGTCCGCCGCGGTGAGCACCGACGGCGCCAGCCCTGCGTTGGCCATCCGTCTGCGCGACCGGATCGCCGACATGCTCGACGAGCGCGTCGCCGCCGCCGCCGACGAGCTGGCCCGA
>CAYGLH010000125.1:0-4401 GCA_964350535.1 uncultured Ilumatobacteraceae bacterium | reverse complement strand
CGGTGGCGGGTCGACGGAGGACGTCGACTGGGGCCCGCAGCTCGACGAGCTGCTCGGCGAGGGTCGCTCCGCGTGACCGCTCGTCGACGACGAGCACCGGCAGGGTGGCGGGCGACCGGCGGAGCCCTCCTCCTCGTGGGAGCCCTGGTCGCCGGCTGTTCCACCGACCCCGACATCGACCTCCTGCTCTCCGATCGCGCCGAGGAGACCGCGGCGCCGACCCTGACGCCGACGTCCGCGGCGCCGGCGCCGACCGCCGCGCCGACGACGGTCGGTGAACAGCCCGGGGACACGGAGCGTCCCGACGGCTTGGCGCCCGTCGTGGCGCCGGACCCGACCGGGCTCCCCTCGATCTCGGACCCGGACCCGGCGATCGTCAGTGGCGTCCTCGACAACGGCCTCGAGTACTTCGTGCGCGAGAACGACAACCCCGGCGGCAGCGTCGAGCTCCGCCTCGCGGTCGATGCCGGATCGGTCCTGGAGGAGGACGACCAGAGCGGCGTCGCCCACTTCCTCGAGCACATGATGTTCAACGGCACCGAGGAGTTCCCCGCCAACGAGCTCGTCGACGTGCTGCGCGGCTTCGGCGCAGCGTTCGGCGCCGACATCAATGCCTACACCGACTACGACGAGACCGTCTACCAGCTCACGGTCCCGAGCAACGACGACGCCGTCGGAACGGCGCTCGAGGTGTTCGAACAGTGGCTGACCGCGGCCACCATCGCCGAGCAGGACGTCGTGGCCGAGCGTGGCGTCGTGATGGACGAGTTCCGCAGCCGTCAGGAGAACGTGAGCGGCCGGCTGGCCGATGCCTATCGGCAGCTGTACCTCGACGACACGCCCTACGAGGGGCGGGCGCCGATCGGCACCGCGTCGGCGATCGCCGAGATGACGCCCGAGCTGCTGCGCAGCTTCTACGACGACTGGTACCGACCCGACCTGGCGGCGATCGTCGTCGTCGGCGACATCGACGCCGGCGAGGTCGTCCGCGAGATCGAGGATCGCTTCGGCCCTGCCGTGCCGCGTCGCGACCCGGTCGCACGGCCCGAGGTGGACATCGAGCCGTCGCCGGACCCGCGTGTCGAGCGCGTCGCCGACCCGGACCTCCCCGAAGGGTTCGTCGGGTTCTCGCTGGCGGGCACGACCGGCACGGACTCGGAGCCGGCGGAGGCCGAGCTCCAACGAGCGCTCTACGACACACTCGCCGTCGAGATCATCGGCGAGCGACTGTCGGCCGACGCGCGGCGCGGGAGCGGCCCGTTCGACGAGGCACGTGTCGACGTCGACGAGTTCGTGCGCGACTTCGACGTGCCGGAGGTGTCGGTGGTGGCCGATGCGCCTGATCTGGAGGCGGCATCGCAGGCGGTCCTCGACGAGTTCGAGCGGGTGCAGCGGTACGGCTTCACCGACGAGGAGGTGGCTCGGGCGGTGGCCGTGATGCGTCGCTCCGCCCAGTCGAACTACGACGGTCGCGACACGCGTCAGGACGCCTCGTTCGCCGATGAGTACGTCCGCCACTTCCTCGAGGCGGAACCGGTCCCGACCGCGCAGGCGACGTTCGACTACTTCAACGCGGTGCTCGACCTGGCCGACCCGGCAACCGTCGCGTACGGCATCGTCGAGCGCCTCGCCGAGCCGGGCTACCTCATCGTCGCCGTGCCGAGTGCGGAGGATGACGCCACGCCGGGCGCCGAGGTGTTCGAGGCGCAGCTGGCGGGGATGGGCGACCGGCCCGTCGAACCCCGCGACGCGTCTGCGGCCACGGTCGAGGCCTTGATGGATCCCCCGACGCCGGTCGACGACGGCGATGTGGCGCCGCTCGTCGACAACGGCACGCCGCTCGTCGATCCCCTCGTCATCACCTTCGACAACGGTGTGCGGGTCGCGCTCAACGCCAACGAGATCGAGGACGGGGTGGTCCGGATGAGCGCGGCCAGCCCCGGCGGACTGGCACTCGTGGCCGACGAGCACATCGCCGACGCCGACGCGGCCGGACGGGTGTTGGCCGCCAGCGGGGTCGGCGACCTCGACGCGGTCGAGCTCGAACGATTCCTGGCCGGGACCGACGTGGGCCTCGTCGCCGGCATCGACCTGTTCGTCGACCGGTTCGACGGGGCCGCCGCCACCACGGACCTCGAGACGCTCTTCCAACTCGTGCACCTCACGATGACCGCCCCGCGCGTCGATCCCGTCGCGGTCGAGCAGTACCTCGACGATCAACTCCCGTTCGCCGCCGATCCCGGCCTCGACGCCGGCTACGCCGAAGCTGCGGCCTACCGCGACGCCCGGTACGACGACCCGCGCTACCTCCTCCCGACCGTCGAGTCGCTGGCGGGCGTCGACGCCGCCGGCATCGCCGACGTCGTCGCCGAGCGCTTCGGGAACGCGGGTGGCTGGTCGTTCTCGTTCAGCGGCGACTTCGATCTCGACGAGGGGCGCCGGCTGGCGCAGGCGTACCTCGGGACGCTCCCCGGCGATCCGGTGGTCGAGGATCCCGGGTTCGTCGAGCCGCCGCCTCCGCCGGGCGTCGTCGACGTCGTCACCGAGGGTGGCACCGGCGCCCAGGGCGCGCTCGGCGTGTACTTCTCCCAGCCGGCCGATCCCGACCGGCGCGCCGACATCCTGGCGAGATACGTGGCCGAGACGTTGACGATCCGTCTCACCGACGTCATCCGGGAGCAGCTGGGCGGGAGCTACTCGGCCTTCGCCAACGTCACGCCGACGGGCGGGCCCGAGCCGTTCGCCGACGTGTACGTCTCGGCGTCGGCGGCACCGGACGCGCTCGACGAGGTCACGGCCGCAGTGTTGGCGGAGATCGCAGCCATGGCGGCCGATGGGCCGACCGAGGGCGAGTACGCCGCGGCGCGGGAGGCGATCCTGCGCGAGACCGAGTACTTCAGCAACGGGCAGATCAACAACGAAGTGCTGCGGGTGTTCGTCGACCCGGCGGTCGACACGCTCGACGACTACCTGGACGAGGCGCCGATCGCTGCGTCGATCGACCGCGACGACGTGCGCGACGCGTTTGCCCGGTGGTTGCCGGCCGACCAGCGCATCGAGGTCCGCACCCTGCCGCGCTGACTCAGCGCATGTTGGCCGCCGCGACGTTGCGCTGGCTGACCTCGACCAGCTCGCCGCCGCGCACCTCGTAGCTGATCACGTGGTCGACGGAGTGTTGGCCGGAGCGAGCCTTGCCCGACACGACGTCCACCGCCGTGCCGTCCACCAGCGGGATCAGGGCGATCGCCCGGAAGCCGTCGTCGGTCCCAGGTGACGAACGCTTGTCCTCGCGCAGCAACAGCCCGCTGTCCCAGACCCACACGTCGTCGACGCTGACGAAGCGGCAGCGATGGCTGGTGCGCGACTTCGAGATGATCGCACCCGGGCACACGACGACGCTGCCCTCGACCCAGGGGCGCACCCCGAGGCCATCGCGTCCGAAGCCGGTCTCGAACGCCGCGGCGATGATGGCGTCCTCGTCCCCGGTGCCGATGGCCCGCTCGATCTGGACCTGGCGGACCACCTCGGCGAGGTTGTGCAACTCGTCGTCCGACAGCGCTCGCACCTGTGCGACCACCGAGTCCGGATCGGTCATCGGTCGCGCCTCGACCCGGTGGGCCGTCCGCCGTCAACCGGCGACATCGTCAGAAGTCGGCATCGGTGTCCACCGTTGCGACGACCGGCGCGGCAGCGCCGATCGGCATCCCGCCGAGGCCGACGTACATCTCGAGCACCTGGCGGCTGAACGCCCGTCCGTACACCAGGCCGAGGAAGACCTCGGCGACGAACTCGCGCGGGTTGCCCATCGCGTAGCCGCTCACGCTCATCGCCAGATCCGCCGTCGCCCTCGACGTCCAGGACGTGGACGACAGGCTGTGGAACTTGGACGGATCGTTGCGGTAGTGGCTGTAGTGACCCAGCTCGTGCACGATCGAGGCGACACCGTCGGGGTCGAGCTGCGCCGACATGTAGTGCAGCCGCTCGGTGCCGGTCATGCTCTCGGTCTGCAGGTTGGGGTTCCCGAGGATCTCCGAGCTGATGTGCACGTACTTCGGGGCGACGTACACGGCGCGGGTGCCGTAGTCCGAGACGTTGACCGTCTTGCAGTCGGCGCTGGTGCCGACCTTGCGGCCGTACATCGGGAGGTTGAACTCGAGGTCGTTCCCCAGGTCGCCGCCGGCGGCGATGATCTTGGCGATGGCGCTGCGCACCATCCCGCGGCGTTCGGGAGCGTTGACGTCGGTGGTGCTGAAGTTGACCGTGTAGGTGACGCCGGACTCGTTGGTGCCGCGGGACACGTTCTGCGGCCCGCCCGACCGGGCGCCGATGTTGGCGAGCTCGGGCGCGGTCGTCCTCCCGGTGATCTCGCTGGTCGCCTTCTTCGCCAGCTTGGCGACGCGC
>CAYGLH010000124.1:8735-9153 GCA_964350535.1 uncultured Ilumatobacteraceae bacterium | reverse complement strand
CCCGCGTCCACCAGGTCGCGCACGTCGTGCGCGAGGTTCGGCGGCGCCTGGACGCTCACGTCCGCCGGCAGCAAGAGCCGCGCGACGGCGATCGACCACAGGTGCTCCTCGCGGTCGCAGGCCGGGTGCCCGGCCATGCCCGTGCCGGGCTTCGGCAGGAAGTTCTGCACGATCACCTCCTGCACGTGACCGTGGCGCCGGTGGCTGTCGGCGATCGCCCGCAGGCCGGCGAGCTGATCGGCGCGATCGTCGCCGATGCCGACGAGGATGCCGGTGGTGAACGGGATCTGCAGCTCGCCTGCTGCCTCGAGCGTCGCCAACCGCCGCGCCGGTTCCTTGTCCGGGGCGTTGCGGTGGGCCTCGAGGTCGGTGGCGACCGATTCGATCATCATCCCCTGGCTCGGGCTGACCGGCCGGA
>CAYGLH010000124.1:0-8725 GCA_964350535.1 uncultured Ilumatobacteraceae bacterium | reverse complement strand
TTGGCGTGCGGGAGCAGTCCGGTCTCGGCGAGCACCAGCGCCGCCACCTCGGCGAGGTAGTGCACGGTCGAGTCGTAGCCGCGTTCGCGCAACCAGGCCCGTGCGACGTCGTAGCGGTCCTCTGGCCGCTCCCCCAGGGTGAACAGCGCTTCGTGACACCCCTGACGGGCGCCGCGCCGGGCGATGCGGAGCACCTCGTCGGGCTCGAGGAAGGCACTGTCGACCCGCGCCGGGGGCTGGGCGAAGGTGCAGTAGCCGCACGTGTCGTTGCAGAGGAAGGTCAGCGGGATGAACACCTTCGGGCTGTAGGTGATCCGGTTGCCCGTCTGCGCGTCACGAACGGCCGCGGCGCGTCGGAGCAGCTCCTCCAGCGGTAGGTCGAGCAGGTTCATGGGCAGCCTTTCGGGGTGCGGGGCGTCCGGATGGGGAGGTCAAGGTCCTGGGCGACTGGCGATCTGGTGCGGCGTGACGGTCTCGTCGCAGTGCCAGCACACGAACTGCTGGTCGAGTGCCTGCCCGCAGGCCTCGTGCACGAGCACGGTCGGTGGACCGTCGTCGGCCAACCACTCGTCACCCCAGCGCATCAACGCCACGAGGGCCGGCGACAACGCCATCCCCATCGCGGTGAGGCGGTACTCGTAGCGCGGCGGGTGCTCGCAGTACAGCTGGCGGACGAACACGCCGTGGTCGACGAGCCGGCGCAGTCGATCGGTCAGCACCGGTCGGGCGATCTGGAGGTCGCGCCGGAAGTCGTCGAACCGTCGAACGCCCCGGAACGCATCGCGCAAGATCAGGATCGTCCAGCGGTCGCCGAGGATGTCGAGGCTGCGCTGGATGGAGCACGCTCGCTCCCCTGCGACGACGTCGGCTTCCCCGGCCATTCCCGCACCCTAGAGTAAGTTCGCCTGCCGAACCAAGTCGGTCCGGGATTCGAACTGACTCGACGTGTCGACAGGCCGTGTACGTTGCCCGGCATGGGTCTGCTCGACGGCAAGAACATCGTGATCACCGGCGTCCTCACGGACGCCTCCCTCGCCTTCGGCGTCGCCCGACTGGCTCGCGAGGAGGGGGCGAACATCGTGCTCACGGGCGCGGGCCGTGCACTGCGCCTCACCCAGCGCACGGCGCGCAAGCTCGGCGACGACATCGACGTGTACGAGCTCGACGTCACCGTGCCCGAGCACGGGGTGGCCGTACGCGAAGCGCTGGAGGAGAAGTGGGGGCGGGTCGACGGCGTGCTGCACGCCATCGGGTTCGCCCCCGAGGCGTGCCTCGGTGACGACTTCCTCGGCGCCACGTGGGACGACGTGTCCGTCGCCGTGCACATCTCCGCCTATTCGCTGAAGGGCCTGGCCGACGCCTTCCTCCCGCTGATGCCCGAGGGGTCGGCGTTCGTCGGGCTCGACTTCGACAACCGGCAGGCGTGGCCTGCCTACAACTGGATGGGCGTCGCCAAGTCCGCGCTGCAGTCGGTGTCGCGCTACCTCGCCAAGGAGGTCGGTCCGCGCCAGATCCGCTCGAACCTCGTCGCCGCCGGACCGATCAAGACGATGGCCGCCAAGTCGATCCCGGGGTTCGCCCAGTTCGAGGACACCTGGAGCGACCGCGCGCCGCTCGGATGGGACGTCACCGACAGCGAGCCCGTGGCGCGCGCCTGCATCGCGCTCCTGTCCGACTGGTTCCCCGCCACGACCGGCGAGATCATCCACGTCGACGGCGGGTACCACGCGATGGGCGCGTAGCGGCCGGCCGGTACCCTGCGAACACGTGAACCGTCTGGCGAACGAGACCTCCCCCTACCTCCGCCAGCACCGCGACAATCCGGTCGACTGGTACCCGTGGGGTGAGGACGCCTTCTCGGCGGCGAAGGAACGGAACGTCCCGATCCTGTTGTCCGTCGGCTACTCGGCGTGCCACTGGTGCCACGTGATGGCCCACGAGTGCTTCGAGGACGACGAGGTGGCGGCGAAGATGAACGAGTTGTTCGTCAACGTCAAGGTCGATCGCGAGGAACGACCCGACGTCGACTCGGTGTACATGGACGCCGTGCAGTCCCTCACCGGGCGCGGCGGTTGGCCGATGACGGTGTTCATGACCCCGGACGGCAAGCCGTTCTACGGCGGCACCTACTTCCCGAAGGAGCCGTTCCTCAAGCTCTGCGACGCGATCGACGACGTCTACCGCAACAAGCCGGAGGACGTCGAGAAGAACGTCGGCGCGCTCGTCAAGGCGATCGGCAAGACCGCCGAGCTGGAGCCGGCCGACGACCTCCCAAACGCCGATCAGCTCAACGCTGCGGTCCAGGGCCTCGCCCGCGCGTTCGACCAGGAGTGGGGCGGGTTCGGCAAGGAGCCGAAGTTCCCCTCGACGTTCAACCTCGAGCTGATCCTGCGGGCCTACATGTCCGGGGGGTCCGACGCCGCCAAGCAGATCGTCACCACCTCCCTCGACGCGATGGCCTCCGGCGGGATGTACGACCACCTCGGCGGCGGGTTCGCCCGGTACTCCGTCGACCGTGAATGGCTCGTCCCGCACTTCGAGAAGATGCTGTACGACCAGGCACTCCTCGTGCGCACCTACCTCCACGCGCTCGTCGTGCTCGGCGAGACGCAGTGGCGGCAGGTGATCTACGAGACGATCACCTACGTGCTCACCGAGCTGCGCCATCCCGACGGCGGCTTCTACTCCGCCGAGGACGCCGACTCGCCCGACGAGGACGGCCACGGTGTCGAGGGGTTGTTCTACACCTGGACACCGGAGGAGGTCCGTACGGCGCTCCCCCGCGTCAAGCCGGAGATCCTCGACGCCTTCATGGAGTGGTTCGACATCACCGACGAGGGCAACTTCGAGGGGCGTTCGATCCCCAACCGCCGCAACGAGCGCGGGTCGCTGATCCGCCCCCGCGAGATCGAGGCGGTGCGCCAGTTGCTCCTGGTCGAGCGCGCCAAGCGCGCCCGCCCCGGCCTCGACGACAAGGTGCTCACCGAGTGGAACGGGCTGTTCCTCGCGACACTCGCCGACGCCGCCGCGGCGTTCGGTCGGGCGGACTGGCTCGACGCGGCGATCGCCAACGGCGAGTTCTTGTTGCGCGAGTTGCGCACCGACGACGGCCGGTGGATGCGCAGCTGGCAGGCCGATGGCGAGCCCCGCGCCCGCCACCATGCGGTCGCCGCCGACCACGCCGCACTCGTCGATGGCTTCACCAGGCTGGCCGAGGCGACCGGGCAGGCGCGATGGATCGAGGCGGCCGTCGACGTGGCCGACACGATGCTCGACCACTTCTTCGATCCGGTGAACGGTGGGCTGTTCACGAACGCCGAGGACACCGACGACCTCGTCGTGCGCCAGAAGGACATCTCCGACAACGCCACGCCGTCGGCCAACTCCAATGCCGCGCTCGCCCTGTACCGCCTCGCCGCGCTGACCGGCGAGCAGCGCTACGCCAACCAGGCCGACCGCATCCTGCAGCTGATCGCACCACTGCTCGAGAACGCACCGGGCATGTTCTCCAATGCGATGATCGCCACCGACCTCCGCCGGCGCGGCACGACCGAGGTGGTCATCGTCGGCGACCGTCCGGACATGGTGCGGCTGGCCCACGCGATCTGGCGGCCCGACGCCGTCCTCGCCTGGGGTGAGCCGTACGACTCGCCGTTGTGGGAGGGGCGCAGCGAGGGCTACGCCTACGTCTGCCGCAACTACGCCTGCGAGCTCCCACGCGACACGGTGGAGGGACTCGGTGAGGCGCTGACCGGCAAGAAGATCTCACTGCCGGCGAGCAACACCTCCGACGCCGCCGACGCGTCCGAGCCAGCCGCGACCGCCGACACCCCGCCTGACGCGAGCTGACCCGGGCGGCGGGCCGGCTACCAGTGGCCCCGGTGGATGATCTCGTCGGGGCTGCGACGCTTGCGCGGCGCGCTGGCGCCGGGGCCGGCGACCCCTGACGCCGGCGTGTCGTCGGCGCGGTAGCCGATGGCGATCGCCCCGAGCAGTTCGAGCCCGCCGGGGATCCCCAACGTCTGGCGCAGCTTGCGCTCGCCGCGGAACACCCCGAAGAAGAGCGCGCCGAGACCCAGGTCCTCGGCACCCAACAGGATCGTCATCACCGACATCGACGCGTCGATCGTCCAGTACGGGACCGGCCACGCCGCGGCCGACGAGCCGAGACCGGTCTGCGCCTTGTCCGGCTCGGAGTAGCGGTCGGTGTACGCCTTGGCATCCGCGAAGGGCAGGGCGATCACCGGCGCGCTGAGCAGCTTCTGCCACCGGAACGAGTCGCGCCGCACCTCGGGCAGCGTGATGTCCCAGAACCGGCTGGTGTCGTCGCCCTCGAGCACGACGAGGTGCCAGCCCTGGGTCTTCCCGGCGGATGGCGCACGCGCCGCGAGCTCGACGAGGTCGTCGAGGGCGGTGGACGGGATCGGTCGCGGTGAGAAGGCCCGCGTCATCCGCCGACGGCGCACGACGTCGGCGAACTCGCTCATCGGCTCGTCAGGACGTGTGCGTCCTGCTCATCGCTTCCCGAGCTTGACCAGCTGCTCGGCCATCGTCCAGCCGTAGACGATCATTGCGCCGTTGTCGGGCAGGTCGGTGAACATCGCCTGATCGGCGTCGTCGAGCGCCTCGGGCCTCGACGACTCGAAGTCGAGGTAGCCGTCCCGCGCCCCTTCGGGCGACACGAACGAGTTGGCGTCGTAACCCCGGTCGATGCCGAACCGCTTGGCGAGGCGCCGCCCCCACGCCCGCTCCTCGCCGACCGGGTTCGATCCCGGTGCGGGGGTGACATCGTCGAGATCCTTGAATGCCTCGAGCCCGTCGGCGTTGACGAAACGACAGCCGACGACCACGTCCTCGTCGGGGAACGCCATCAGTGCCCGGTGATAGGCCTCGGCCATCAACCCGCGCAGTACCTGCTCACGCTTGGACGACCGCTTGACGCTCATCAGGCCGAGCAGGACGCAGGGCGTGCCACCGATGCGCTCGAGGGTGGAGAACGTGAACCCGTGCAGGCTGTTCCCGAAGCGGGCGGTCGTGATCAACACCCAGTCTTCCTTGGCCTTGGACAGGTGGCCGGCGCTGAACGCCTCGTCCATCGACGCCAGTTCGTCGAGGTCGGAATCGGTCAGCGCAGCGGCGTCGTTGGTCGAAACGTCGAGAGCCATCCCCTCTATTGTGCCATCCGCGACGGGGCGAGCTTCAAACCCTTGCCTCAGAGCAGGACGGCGCCGTGCCCGAACGCCATGCGCAGTTCGCCGACGGAGCGGTCGAGGTCGACACGGAACTCGTCGGCGAGCTTGAGGATCTGTCCGTGGCCCAGATCGACCATGACGACGGAGTCGCCCGGGTGCTCGCGCAGGATCCGCTTGAGTCGTTGGATCTTCAGCTCGTCGAGCGATGTCTGAGGCAGCCGGAGACGCAGGGCGGGCGCCGGGCCGTCGTCGAGCCCGGACAACACGGTGATCGACTGGCCGATCAGGCCGTACCTCGACTCGTCGCGCCGGTCGAGGCGACCCTTGACGGACACGATCAGGTCGTCGTCGAGCTTGTGTCCCTGCTCCTGGAGCGTGCGCGGGAAGATCGTCACCTCGATGTTGGCGTCGAGGTCCTCGAGCAGGAACACCGCCATCTGGTCGCCCTTCTTGGTGAACTTGCGGGCGAGGTTCGTGATGACGCCGCCGACGACCACCGGCGCGCCGTCCTCCATCGTCTGGAGGTCGATCAGGCTGTGCTCGACCTTCCGCTTGAGCGCCGCCTCGACCCCGAACAGCGGGTGGTCGGAGACGTACAGCCCGAGCATCTCCTTCTCGAAGCGGAGTTGCTCGGACTTGTCGAAGTGCAGATCGGGGATCGGCGTGCGCTCGTCGAAGCCGCCGTCGTCGTCGCCCGACTCGTTCTCGCCGCCCCAGTCGCCGAAGAGGCTCATCACGCCCTTCTCGCGCTCGCGGCGACGCTGCACCGTGGTGTCGATGATGTGTTCGAACACCGTGAGCAGACCGCGACGCGGATGGCCGAGCGAATCGAACCCGCCGCCCTTGATCAGCGACTCGATGGTGCGCTTGTTGAGCACGGGTTCGGGCACCCGCTCGACGAAGTCGTGGAAGCTCGTGAAGACGCCGTTCTCCTCGCGCTCGGCGAGCAGCAGCTCGACGAGGCCCTCGCCGACGTTGCGCACCGCCGACAACCCGAACGTGATCGCCCCGGGGCTGCCGACCGACAGCGAGACGCCGTCCGGCACGTCGGCGGGCGCCAGGGCGCCGAAGTTCATCATCGACCGGTTCACGTCGGGCGGCAGCACCTTGATGCCCATCGACCGGCAGTCGGCCAGGTAGATCGCCGCCTTGTCGAGGTTGCTCTTGACGCTGGTGAGCAGGCACGCCAGGTACTCGACCGGGTAGTGCGCCTTGAGGTAGGCCGTCTGGTACGTCACCAACCCGTACCCGAAGGTGTGGCTCTTGTTGAACGCGTAGTCGGCGAACTTCTCGATGATGTCGAACAGTTCCTTGCCCAGGTCGCGCCCGTAGCCCGTGGCCTCGACCCCGTCCTCGAAGGCGTCGCGCTCCTTCGCCATCAGCTCGCGGACCTTCTTGCCGCAGTTGTGGACGAGCACGTCCTCGACGAGCGCATAGGGACGGTCCTGGTCGGCCATCTCGAAGTCGAAGCACTCCACCTCGCCGAGGGGCTCGATCGACACGACCGTGTCCCAGACGAGGTCGCCCGTGCGGAGGTCTTCGAGCCGCTCGCTGTAGAGCATGCCGTCGAGGGTCGCGCGGTGCACCACCCTGGTGGTGAACATCCCACCGCCGTCGATGCCGAGCGCTCGCTTCGAACGGCCGGTCACGGCCTGGCGACGCGCCAACTCGGCGGCCACGAACTCGGTCGGGATGCCGATGCCGGTGGCGCTGTGGCCCTGCGTGGCGCCCCATTCGATGAGCCAACGATCGACCTTGCGGGCCTTGACGGCGGTGAGCTCCGGCTCGACGAGCCGAGCGAAGGCCTTCGCCTGCGACTTGTCCGCGATCGAGAGTGTCCAATGTCGACCGTGGCCCTCGATCACCCGCGAATGCAGGTTGGACAGGATCCCGAATCGGAGCAACATCCGCTTGAGGGACCGCACGACGGCGTGGCTCTTCGAGCCGAAGTGCGCTCCGGACCGGTCGGCCCACCCGTCGGCGCAGAAGTACAGGCCGAGGAACCGTCCGACCTTGGTGAGGGGAGCATTCGCCAGTCGGTCGACGATCACCTTGTGCTCGGCGGTGCCCCACGCGCCGAGGAGGCTCTCGAGCGAGCGCAGTTCATCACGGGTGAGACGCAACTGCGTGACATCCCCGCAGCGCCCCTCGCGCTCGTGCGGCCGACCGAAGTGCGCGGCGTATGCCGTTCGGAACGTGTCGAGCAGTTCGGGATCGGTGTTCGAGAAGTGCGGCGACCGTGCGAGATCCGGATCGGGCGTGTAGCCCTCGGAGATCAGCAGCGCAGCGAGGTCGATCTCGGCAGACGAAACACGCGCGCCACCGTTGGTCGACGTGTGGGCCGCTACCGCGATCAGATCTCCCGTCTCGATCTCGTCGAGACGCGTCCACCGGTCGGCGACGAGCAGCGGGTGTTCGGCGGTCGCCTCCACGGCGTAGCCGGTGTTGGTGGTGATCCGGTACACCTGCTTCGTCCCGACGGACCAGACGTCGGCGACCTCCGCATGACGCGTCGTCGCCGAAGCGGTGTCGATCGTCTGCACGCGTCGATCGGCGAGCGACATCACCCGCTCGATCGGCACGTATCCACGCTCACGGGTCAGCATCCGGCTGCCTTTGGGCAGGCAAGCCTTCCGAAGGTTGTCCGCCTTGGCCAGGTCGTACCCGGCGAACTTCTGGGCGACGCGCATCACCGACTCCTGATAGATCATCAGGCCGAACGTGTCGGACAGCACCTCGGCGGCGTCGGGGTGGAAGTACTCGACCGGCTTGCGCTCGTTCTTGCGGTCGGCG
Source organism: uncultured Ilumatobacteraceae bacterium (assembly GCA_964350535.1). GTDB lineage: Bacteria > Actinomycetota > Acidimicrobiia > Acidimicrobiales > Ilumatobacteraceae > CAYGLH01. The sequence goes on along the minus strand of CAYGLH010000124.1, from coordinate 740 downwards.
TAGTCGTAGTGCATGTTGACGCTCATCGGCCCGGGCCGGTAGAGCGCCAGGACGGCGGACACGTCCTCGAAGCTGTTGGGCGCCATCGCCTTGAGCAACTGGCGCATCGGCGGCGATTCGAGCTGGAAGACGCCGATCGTGTCGCCGCGAGCGAGCAGTTCGAACGTCGCCGCGTCGTCGAGCGACACGGTCTCGATCTCGAAGCCTGCATCGCGCTGGGCGCGGACCATCTCGACGGCGTCGCTGATGACGTCGAGGTTGCGCAATCCGAGGAAGTCCATCTTCAGCAGACCGAGATCCTCGACGCCGTGCATTTCGTACTGCGTCACGACCGGGGCGTCGGCGGGGTCCTGTCCGGACTCGGGCTTGCGTTGGATCGGGACGTAGTCCGTGACGGGATCCTTCGTGATCACCACCGCCGCGGCGTGGATGCCGTCGGAGCGCTTCAGTCCCTCGAGGCCCTTCGCGACGTCGACGACGCGCTTCACGTCGGGATCGGCCTCGTACATCGCCCGCAGGTCGGATGCCGCCTTGTAGCCGTCGGCGTACTTCGGGTTCTGTTCGAAGCAGTACTTGAGCGGCGTGTCACGGCCCATCACGAGCGGCGGCATCGCTTTGGCGATCTTGTCGCCGACCCCGTAGGGGAAGCCGAGCACGCGGGCCGCGTCGCGCACGGCGTTGCGCGCTTTGATCGTGCCGAAGGTGATGATCTGGGCGACGTGATCGCGGCCGTACCGCTC
>CAYGLH010000123.1:1338-9154 GCA_964350535.1 uncultured Ilumatobacteraceae bacterium | reverse complement strand
CGTTGTTGATGACGATGTCGACCGTGCCGAACGCTTCGACGGCGGTCGCCACGATCGACTCGCCGCCCTCGGGGGTCGCCACGCTGTCCGTGTTGGCGACGGCGTCGCCGCCGGCCTCCTTGATCTCGTCGACGACCAGCTGGGCTGCGCCCTTGTCGCTGCCGGTCCCGTCGACGGCCCCGCCGAGATCGTTGACGACGATCAGCGCGCCACGCTTGGCCAACATGAGCGCGTGCTGGCGCCCGAGGCCGCCGCCGGCGCCCGTGATGATCGCAACCTTGCCGTCGAATCCGAGATCAGTCATGGCCGCGCACGCTACCGGCGCGACTCTCCCGCGACGAAAAGCTTCTCGCCCAGCATCAGCAGCTGCGGGCCGTCCGCTCCTTCGACCCAGACACCGACGCCCTCGGTCACCTCGAGGTTGCATCCGTCGGCCGTCAATGCCACGTCGAGCACGGACCCGTGGCGACGGACCCGGAACCGCACGGCGTCCCAGCACGCCGGAAGGTGCGGGTGGAACTTGAGGTAGTCGCCGGTCTCGCGCATCCCGGCGAACCCGTGCACGATCCCGGCCCACACGCCGCCCGACGAGGCGATGTGCACGCCGTCGGCGGTGTTGCCCTGCTCGTCGCAGAGATCGAGGTAGAGGGCCCGGTCGAAGTAGTCGATGGCGAGCTCGTCGTAGCCGACCTCGGCGGCGATGATCGCCTGGACCGACGCCGACAGCGACGAGTCGCCGGTGGTGATCGGGTCGTAGTAGTCGAAGTTGCGCCGCTTCTGCTCGACGTCGAACTGCTCGCTGCGGAGGAACATCGCCAGGACGACGTCGGCCTGCTTGAGCACCTGGTGCCGGTAGATCACCAGCGGGTGGTAGTGGAGCAGGAGGGGGTAATGGTCGTCCGGCACCGTGTCCCACGGCCACGGTTCCAGGTCGAGGAACGCATCGTCCTGGGGATGGATGCCGGCGTCGTCGTCGAACGGCACGTACATCGAGTCGGCGGCGCGATCCCACGCGTCGAGCTCTTCGAGCTCGAGGCCGGTGGCGCGCTGCAGCCACTCGAAGTCCGGCGGGCTCCACTCGGCGAGGAAGCGCACGGTGCGCGCCGCGTAGCGGAGGTTGAACCGCGCCATCAGGTTCGTGTAGGCGTTGTCGTTCACGACGGTCGTGTACTCGTCCGGACCCGTCACCCGGTGGATGTGGAACGTGTAGGACCCGTTCGACGAGTAGAAGCCGAGGTCGTGCCACAGCCGGGCGGTCTCGACGAGGATCTCCGCGCCCTCCCGGGCCAGGAAGTCGACGTCGCCGCTCGCCTCGAGGTAGCGGCGCAGGGCGAAGACGATCGCGGCGTTGATGTGGTACTGCGCCGTGCCAGCGGCGTAGTAGGCCGACGCCTCCTCCCCGCTGATCGTGCGCCACGGGTACAAGGCCCCGTTCTGGCTCAGTTCGCTGGCCCGCCGCCGCGCCGCGGGCAGCATCGACCACCGGAACCGGAGCATCTTGCGGGCCGCCTCGGGATCGGTGTAGGCGAGGTACGGCACCACGTACACCTCGGTGTCCCAGAAGTAGTGGCCGTCGTAGCCGCCGCCCGTGACGCCCTTCGCGGCGATGCCCTGTTGCTGGGTGCGCGCCGACGCCTGGAGCAACTGGAACAGGTTCCACCGCAGCGCTTGCTGGGCGGTCGCGTCACCGTCGATCTCGATGTCAGCCGTGCGCCAGTGCTCGTCGAGGTAGTCGCGCTGCTCCTCCAGCAGCTGTTCCAGCCCGTCCTGCTCGGCCCGCTTCAGCGTGCGCGTGCACCGGTCGGCGAGCTCCTCCGGCGGGACGCCACTGGAGGTGTGATAGGCGACCAGCTTGGTGATCCGGATCGGGGTGCCAGGGGTGCCGCGCAGGGCGATGACCGTCCGCGCCAGGTCGTCGCTGATGTCGGTGGTGATCTCGGTCTCACATGCGGTGTCGACCAGGTGGCGTACGCCGCACGCCAGTGTCATGCGGCTGTTGTGACAGCGGTACCCGAGGATCATCTCGTGGTCGTTCTCGCGCTGCAGTCGCGGTTCGAGCACGCGGTCGGTGAACTTGCGCGCCTGGCGCGGGTCTCGGCCCTCTCCGAGCGCGGCGTCCTCCACGTGGTACTCGTCCTCGCCGTCCTGGCGGTTGAGCAGTTGCGAGGACACGAGCACGGGCGCCGAATCGTCGAGCAGGGTCACCTCGAAGGTCATCACCGCGAGGTGGCGGTGGATGAAGCTGACCATCCGCTCGGAACGGACGCGGACCCGCTTGCCTGCAGGGGTGCGCCAGATCAGCTCGCGTGTGAGCGCGCCACGACGGAAGTCGACGGCTCGCTCGTAGTGATCGAGGTCGGCGTTGGCGAGCAGCAGCGGTTCGTCGTCGACGTAGAGCTTGATGAGCTTGGCGTCGGGCACGTTGACGATCGTCTGGCCGGTCGTGGCGAAGCCGAACGCGTCCTCGGCGTGGTGGATCGGCCACGTCTCGTGGAAGCCGTTGAGGAACGTCCCGTGGCTGTGCGCGTCGCGCCCCTCCTCGGGGTTGGCGCGCATCCCGAGGTAGCCGTTGCCGATCCCGAACAGCGTCTCGGTGAGGCCGAGGTCGTCGCTCGAGTACTCGCGCTCGACCAGCCTCCAGGGTTCGACCGGGAAGCGCGCCTGGTCCATGCCGGTCGGCGCGGGCCGGCGGCGCATCGCGCCCTGGCGCATCATCGGACGACCCCGCTCGGCAGCAGCTCGGCCAGGTCGTCGACGACGAGGTCGGCGCCGTGGGATCGCAACTGGTCGTGGCCCGCACCGCGGTCGACACCCACGACGACGGAGAAGTGGCCGGCGGCACCCGCCGCCACGCCCGACACCGCGTCTTCCACGACGACGGTGTGTCCGGGGCGCGTGCCGAGGAGCTCGGCGCCGAGCAGGAAGGCGTCGGGGGCCGGCTTGCCGTGCAGGTGGTGATCGGCGGCCACGACGCCGTCGACGATGATCTCGAACCGGCCTGCGAGCCCTGCCCGGTCGAGCACCAGCTTGGCGTTCTTCGAGGACGACACGATCGCTGCCGGGTAGCCGATCGCCTCGAGGTGGTCGATCAGCGCGGCGGAGCCCGGGTAGGGCTGCACGCCATCGCGCTCGAGGATCTGGAGGAACAGGTCGTTCTTCCGGTTGCCCATCGCCCAGATGGTGCCGTCGCCCGGGGGGTCGTCCGGAGAACCCTCCGGCAGTTCGACGTCACGCGATTCGAGGAACGACCGCACACCGAGGGCGCGCGGCTTGCCGTCGATGTAGAGCAGGTAGTCGTCGGGCGTCGCGTCGTAGCTGCTGAACAACGTCAGCCAGGCCCGTTCGTGGATGTCAGCCGTGGGGGTGATGACCCCGTCGAGGTCGAACAAGACGCCGTCGTGCCGCGCCCAGTCGAGTGTCTCCGCCGTTGTGGTCACGCCCGGATGCTACGCATTCACGGACCGCGGCGACATCCGCGACGATGACGTGAGCGTGAAATCACGCGCCGGCGGCGGAGTGCGCGGTCGCCCGCGAACGCCTGGTCAACCCCCGCCGGCGTCGCCGGACGATGCCGTGGCGGTTCGCTCGACCGCCTGCGCCTTCAGGCCCTTGTAGTCGAGCTTGCCGTTGGCCGCCCGACCCACGGTGGACACGTCGAGCACCCGTTTGGGTGCCTTGTAGCCGGCCAAGTGCTGCTTGACGTGGGCGACGAGCGCCGACTCGTCGATCGACGCGCCGGCGTGGGGCTCGACGAGCGCGGTGATCGACTCGCCCCACTTCTCGTCGGGCACGCCGACGACGGCCGCGTCGGCGACCGACGGGTGCAGCTTGAGGCACTCCTCGACCTCCTCCGGGTAGACCTTCTCGCCACCCGTGTTGATGCACTGCGACCCGCGTCCGAGCAGCGTGACGGTGCCGTCGGCGTCGACCGTGGCGTAGTCGCCCGGGATCGAGTACCTCGCGCCGTCGATGACGACGAACGTGTCGGCGGACTTCTTCTCGTCCTTGTAGTACCCGATCGGAGTGCGGCCGCGGAGGGCGACCCGGCCGAGCTCGCCCGAGCCGGGCACCACGTCGCGACCGTCGTCGGTGACGACGCGCGTGTGCGGTCCGAGCTCGAACTTGGCGGTGCGACCCTCGCTGCCGGAGGTGGTGGTGTTGGACGCCATGCCGATCGCCTCGCTCGACCCCAGCGAGTCGACCATGATCAGCCGTTCGTTGTGGCGGAGCAGACCCTCCTTGGTCTCCTTCGACCACATCACCCCCGACGACACGATCACCCGCAGCGTGGAGATGTCCCACCGGTCCGGATCGGCGTCGAGCGCGCGCAGGATCGGCTTGGCGAACGCATCTCCGACGATCGAGGTGGAGTTGATGCCGTACCGCTCGACGGTGTCGAGGAACTCCTCGGGCGAGAAGTGGCGGCCCTCCATCGTGGTGACGCTGCCGCCGATCATCAGGTTGCTGACGGCGTTGAACCAGCCGGTGCCGTGCATGAGCGGCGCCGCCGGCATGTTGCGCGGGCCGGGCTTGGAGACCCGGTCGGCGACCGCGTCGAGGTCCTGCTCGGGTGGCATCCGCTTCCGGTTGTTGGCGTCGAGGGCGCCGAACACGTCGTCCTGGCGCCCCATCACGCCCTTGGGCATCCCGGTGGTGCCGCCCGTGTAGAGCAGCACGAGGTGGTCGGGCGAGCGACCCCACGGCGCGCTCACGTCGGCGTCGGTGCCGGCCACCGCGGCGTCCTCGTAGGGCCGCGCCCATTCCGGACATGCCCCGGTGCCGTCGTCGACCCACAGCCAGGTCTCGACCCGCGGGACGCGCTCGCGCACGGCGGCGCACTGCTCGGCGAACGTGCCGTGGAACACGACCACCGTGACGTCGGCGTTGTCCCACAGGTACACCAGCTCGTCGGCGGCGTACCGGTAGTTGGTGTTGACGATGGCGAACCCGGCCTTGAAGGCCGCGAAGCACGACTCGAGGTACTCGGGCGAGTTGTACAGGTACTGCGCCACCTTGTCCTGCTCGCGGGCGGTGCCGGTGTCGAGCAGCGCGGCGGCGACACCGTTGGCCCGGCGATTGAACTCCCGCCACGTCGTCGCGCGGTCGCCCTGCTGTTGCGCGAGCGCGTCCGGGATCCGGCGGGAGATCGTCTCCCACAGGTCGGCGAAGTTCCATCCGGTCGTCACGTCGTCCATCGCTCCGGACCGTATCGCCGGCGGTGCTCAGGGAGCGGGTGGGCCTTCGAGCAGCCGGTCGTAGGCAGAGGCGACCGGGGAGTGCTCGCCGACCGCCTCCCACATCGACTCGATCCACCACGTGGCACCGGCGTCGGCGTACGCCGCCGGCGAGTGCTCGGCGGTGGAGCCCTCGATGATGATGTCCGCCTCGTCGCGCAGCTCGGCGCGCAGGGCCTCGACCTCCTCGAGCGTGGGCTGGCGCCCCTCGCCGTCCTCGACCACCTGGGGGATCACGCCGTCCCACCGGCGGGCCCGGGCCATCGACTTCGGACGGCCGAGCGCACCGACGCACCAGATCGGCACGCGCGGTTGCTGGACCACGTGGCCGATGGTGGGGAAGTCGGTCGGTCGCACGGTGTAGTGCGTGCCGTCGTAGGCGAACGGTTGCCCCGCCCACAGCCCGCACATGATGTCGAGGCACTCGTCCATCAGCTCGGCGCGCGTCCGGCGATCGCACTCCTCGCCGAACGCGTCGAAGCCCGACTCGATGGCGCCGAGGCCGACCGACAGCGTGACGCGGCCGGACGAGATCCGGTCGACGGTGGCCACCTGCCCTGCGAGCTCCCAGGGTCGCCGACGCGAGGGTGGCGTGAGCATCGTGCCGAGGCGGATCCGGGTCGTGCGCACGGCGGCCAGCCCGAGCGCGATCCAGGCGTCGACGCCCCACACCGGCTCCCACACGAACAGCCCGTCCCAGCCGGCCCGCTCGGCGGCCTCGGCGAGGTCGCCGACCTCTTGCGCGTCGGCCCACGGCACGACGAAGCCGAACCTCACGCCGCCGCCTCCCCGCAGGCTCGGGCCGTCATGGGTCCGACGTTAGACGACCCGACCGGGACGACGGGACGGACCGACGCCGTGGGGCGGGGTCGGACGGCGGGCGCGGTCGTCGGTCGGGCGCTCGGCCCGGACGGTGTCCTACAGTCGGCCGCGATGGTGGACCAGCAGACCGAACGGCCGGCGAGAGCGACCGGCGAGCAGCTCCTCGACCGGGCGCGTGCGCTCGGTCCCGTGATCAGCGAACACGCCGCGGAGAGCGAAGCGGGTCGCCGCCTCGCCGCCCCAGTGGTCGAGGCCCTCACCGGCGCCGACCTCATGCGCCTCTGCCTCGCCGAGGCGTACGGCGGCCCCGAGGTCGACCCCGTCACGCTCGTCGACACGATCAGCACGCTGGCCGCGGCCGACGGTGCCGCCGGCTGGTGCTCGATGATCGCGTCGACCACTTCGTCGCTGGCGGTGTACCTGCCGCAGGCCAGCGCCGTGGAGGTGTACGGCGACCCCGCGGCGGTGACCGGGGGAGTGTTCGCCCCGAACGGCGCCGGCGCGGCGGAGGTGGTCGACGGTGTCGACGGGTTCCGGGTCACGGGTCGCTGGTCCTGGGGCAGTGGGACGCAGCATTGCGACTGGGTGCTCGGCGGCACACGGTGCGACGACGACACGTTCCGCCTGTGCTGGTTCGCTGCCGACGACCTCGACTTCCACGACACCTGGCACAGCTCGGGCATGCGCGGGTCCGGCTCGCTCGACTACTCGGTCACCGATGTCTTCGTCCCGGCGGCGCGGACGACGCAGCCGGGCGTGACCCGGCCGGTCGTCGATTCGCCGCTCGCCCGCTTCCCGAACTTCACGCTGCTGGCCGCCGCCGTGTCGGCGGTCGGGCTCGGGGTCGGTCGGCACGCCCTCGACGAGCTCAACGACGTGGCCCAGGGCAAACGGCCGCAGTTCGCGTCGCGGACGCTGTCCGAGAGCGTGTTCACGCAGGTCGAGCTCGCTCGCGCCGAAGGGCAACTGCGGGCGGCGCGGGCGTTCCTGCGCGACGAGCTCGCCACGGCCTGGGCCGACACGCTCGCCGGCCGGCCCGTCTCGCTCGAACAGCGGGCGGCGATCCGGCTCGCCGCCGTGCACGCGGCGAGCGCCTCGGTCGCCGCCGCCGACACCGCCTACACGCTCGCCGGGGGCACCGCCGTCTACGAGACCAGCCCGCTCGCACGGTGCGCCCGCGACGCCCACGTCGTCACCCAGCACATCCAGACCGCGCCGAAGCTCTACGAGACGATCGGCAAGGTGCTCCTCGGCGTCGACGCCGACACCACCCTCTTCTGACAGTCCACCCCCGATCCGAAACTTGCGGTGGGTGTCGCGCTGAGCGCGACCCTCTCGCCAGATTTCAGGGTCGATCCCCATCCGAATTTTGCGGTCGGTGTCGCGCTGAGCGCGACCCTCTCGCCAGATTTTGGGCCGGGTTCGTTCCCCATCGGAATCTTGCGGTGGGTGTCGCGCTGAGCGCGAGCTTCTCGCCAGATTTCAGCGTCGATCGGGCGGCTCGGCCGCAGTCGCGCGCAACTCGCGTGCGCGGGCATGGTAGGCGCGCCGGATCCGCCGGGCGATGGCGCGCGGTTCGGCGGCGAGCCGGTCGTCGATGCGCAGCACGACCCAGCCGATCTCGGCGCAGGACAGATCGCGCAGCTGATCCTTGCGCACCTGCTCGTCGCCGCCGTGCCACCACGACGCGCCGGGCTCGACGGCGAAGCGGATATCGGGCCAGGAGATGTCGAGGTGGATCGTCTCGCCGTCGAGCAGTG
>CAYGLH010000123.1:0-1328 GCA_964350535.1 uncultured Ilumatobacteraceae bacterium | reverse complement strand
TTCGGCGATGGTCTGTTCGAGGCCCGACTGCAGCGGACGCTCCTGGAGGAGCGCCTTGTCGAGCCAGGCCTCGATGCGGCTGACGCCGTCCTTGCCACGGCAGCGGTGTGCTTCGAGGTACGCCGCCATCGTCGTCGGATCGGTGAGCTCGAGGTGCCACGCGTCCTCAGCAGCGCGTTCGAACCGGTACTGATTGGAACGCGCGGCGATCCCGAACAGCATCCGCTCCGGCGTCGCGACGACGAGTCCGTCGTCGAGCCGCACCCGATCCCGCGGCCCCCCGTACCAGGTGGTCCTGTGCAAGTACACCCAGTTCGGCAACGTCGTACGGACGTCGCTTGGCACGACGTAACGGACCGGGTGCGTGCTCATCCGTCGCAGCCCCCGCAGCCGTCCTGCGGTGTCGGCGGCGAGGAAGCCGACGCCGCAGTGCAGCTGGGCCGCGGCGCATCGGGCGGTGAACGAGTCCGGTGTCGATGCGACCCGGTAGGTGTGGGCCGTCATCGGGACGAGCACCCCGCTTCGTCTGGCTCGGTAGAGGCTCGAGCGGTCGAAGCCGAGCTCCTCGCGCAGTTGCCGGGCGGTGACGACGCCGTGCTGGCGCCGACAGATGGTGAGAAGTTCCGCGCTGATCACACCCGACTGTGGGAACCGCGGATCGCGATCGGGAAACGATCGGTTCTCTGTCCGAGATATCGCGCTCAGCGCGACGTGGAGCGCAAATTTCGGGGGAGGTGGGCGCTGGGGCTGCGGCTGGGGCGTTCACGGGCGAGGCGGGCTGTACGGTCCGGGCGATGGAGTGCATCCGGCTCGAACGCAACGGCGACGTGCTCACGGCCACGATCGATCATCCGACCTCGGCGTTGAACGCCGTCGACGAACAGCTGCACGCCGATTTCGCCGAGCTGTTCCGCGAGCTGCGGCGCGAGTCGTCCGCCAGGGCGATCGTGCTCACCGGCGCGGGCGCCGCGTTCTCGGCCGGCGGCGACATGGCGTGGTTCCCGACGTTGCGCTCACCGGCGCGGCTCGACGAGCTGCGCCGCGAGGCCAAGCAGCTGATCTGGGACCTGCTCGACGTGGAGGTCCCGATCGTGTGCGCGCTCAACGGCCCGGCGGTCGGGCTCGGTGCATCGATCGCGCTGATGTGCGACGTGATCGTGATGGCCGAGCACGCTTCGATCGTCGACCCGCACGTGCAGGTAGGTCTGGTGGCGGGCGACGGCGGTGCGGCCATCTGGCCGTTGCTGCTCGGGCCGCTGGCCGCCAAGCGCCACCTGATGCTCGGCGACCCGCTGACGGCGGGAGAGGCCCTGCGGATGGGGGTCGCC
>CAYGLH010000122.1:0-9226 GCA_964350535.1 uncultured Ilumatobacteraceae bacterium | reverse complement strand
GAGGCGGCGGAGCTCCCGGGTGTCTTGATGGTGACCGACCCGTTCGAGACCGGCACCATCTCGGACGACGGGACGATCGGGTTCGCCCAGGTGCAATACGCGCTCGACGATGCCGAGGTCGGACTGGAGGGTGTCGAGCTGCTCCTCGAGACCGGCGCACTCGCCGAAGAGGGCGGTGTCCAGGTGGAGTTCGGCGGCGACGTCATCTCGGCCAACCCGGAGCAGCACCCACCCACGTCGGAGCTGATCGGCATGGGCGTGGCCGTCATCGTCCTGCTCTTCGCCTTCGGGTCGGTGTTGGCGATGGGCCTGCCCTTGGTCACGGCCCTCCTCGGCCTCGGCATCGGGTTGATGGGCATCACCCTCGTGTCGGCGTTCGTCGACCTCAACTCCACCGCGCCGACGCTCGCCACGATGATCGGGATGGCGGTCGGCATCGACTACGCGCTGTTCATCGTCACCCGCCACCGTCAGGGCCTGGCCGAGGGGCTGACCGTCGAGGAGGCCGCGGCGCGCGCCAACGCAACCGCCGGTTCGGCCGTCGTCTTCGCCGGCGGCACCGTCGTGATCGCCATCTCCGGACTCGCCGTCGTCGGCATCCCGTTCCTCACCACGATGGGCTTCGCCACCGCGGCGGTCGTCCTCATCGCCGTGTTGGTGGCGATCAGCCTGATCCCGGCACTGCTCGGTGTGGTCGGCACCAAGATCGACCGCTGGAAAGCGCCGTTCACCACGACCCGTACGAGCGAGGTCGATCACACGACGTTCGGGGCCCGCTGGGCGCGCCAGGTCACCAAGCGCCCCGGGCTGTCGCTGGCCGGTGGTCTGGCCGTGATGTTGCTGCTCGCCGTGCCGATGCTCGACCTGCGGCTCGGCATGCCCGACGCCGGGTCGAACCCGGAGGACACGACCACCCGCCAGGCCTACGACCTGCTCGCGGAAGGATTCGGGCCGGGCTTCAACGGACCGCTGACCGTCGTCGTCGACGCCGCCGGAAGCCCGGATCCACAGGGGGCGGTCGACGCCTACGTCGATGCGATCGCCGGGACCGAGGGGATCGCCGTCGTGAACGGTGCGAACTTCAACCAAGCCGGCGACACGGCGGTACTCCAGGCGATCCCGACCACCGGTCCCGCCGACGCGGCGACCGAGGACCTCGTCGACACCTTGCGCGACGACGTCTTCCCGGCGGTCGAGGACGACACGGGCACATCGGCCGCGCTCACGGGGAGCACGGCATCGATGATCGACGTCGCCCACAAGCTGTCGAGCGCGCTGCCGACGTTCATGGCAGTGGTGTTGGGCCTCACGTTCCTGCTCCTGCTCGTCGCCTTCCGCTCGATCCTGGTCCCGCTGAAGGCGTCGATCGCCATCCTGCTGTCGATCCTCGCCAGCTTCGGTGTGGTCGTCGCGGTGTTCCAGTGGGGCTGGCTGAAGGACCTCATCGGACTCGACACGACCGTGCCGATCATCAGCTTCATGCCGCTGATGCTGTTCGCCATCCTGTTCGGCCTGTCGATGGACTACGAGGTGTTCATCATGAGCCGCATCAAGGAGGACTACAGCCGAACGGGCCAGCCCAAGGAGAGCGTGATCTCCGGGCTCACCTCGTCGGCGAGGGTGATCACGGCCGCCGCGCTGATCATGATCTCGGTGTTCGCCGCCTTCGTCCTCGGCGACGATCCGATCATCAAGATGTTCGGCGTCGGGCTGGCGGTCGCCGTGTTCCTCGACGCCACGGTCGTGCGGATGATCCTCGTGCCCGCCGCGATGACGCTGCTCGACAAGGCCGCCTGGTGGTTGCCGAAGTGGCTCGACCGGATCGTCCCGAACGTCGACATCGAGGGCGAGCAACTGATGGAGCAGCTCGAGGCGGCCGAGCAGCATGCCGCCGAGGCGGACGACGACGAGCGCGACCGGGAGCCGGCGCTCGTCTGACACCCGGCACTGCCGTCCAGCGCGAGAAGATCCGGGCCGATCGGCCCGGATCTCTCACGTCGAGTGCCGCCAGAAGTGACGGACGGTCAGTCAGGCGTCGGCGATGGCGTCGACCAGTTCGCCCTTGTTCATGGTGCTCCGACCCTCGATGTCGAGCGTCGTCGCACGGTCGTACAGGTCGGCCTTCGTCATCCGGCGCAGCTCCGCCTTCGTCGGGCTGACCCGGCGATCGGCGTCTTCCACCATGTCGGTGGCGGTTTCGTTGACATCGGCCGCCACGGACTCGGCCTGGGCAGTGGCCTGACCGACGGTCTCCTTGCGGACCCGGTCGGCGGCGTCACCGATCCGGTCGAGTCCGGAACGGGCCTGGCCGATCGTCTGCTTGGCAGCGCGGCTGGTCGTCTCACCCATGCGTTCCACGCCCGACCGGGCCTGGCCTCGCACTGTGGCGGTCGCCGTGTCGGCGTGCCCGGCAACGCGGCCGAACTCCGAATTGATCCGCCCGGCGACGGCGCCGGCGGTGGCACCGACGCGCTCGACGATCGAGCGGTTCAGCGACAGCCATGCGGCCGGCAACGTGGGCAACGACTCCTCGACCTTGTCGAGGCGAGCCCCGATCCGGTCGCAGAGGGCATGTGCGGTCTCTGTGGGGGTCACGGTGGTGGTGCTCATGTGTGCAGCGTCCCCGACGAGACCACCGACGAAACGGCGTGTGACGAGTGTCGCATCGATCGCGTCGCCGGTGATGGCCCGCCGACCGCTCTTGTGCGCCGAATCGAGAAGTTGCCCAGCGATTGCCCCGCGGCAACGTTCGGGTTGCGAATCACACCACTGTCGTTCACGTGCGTGCGCTTCAGTGTCGGACGTGGGCACGCCCCCGAGCAACCTGACCAGGGCACGGCCGCGACGCCGGGTGCCGGCCACGACGTTGCTGTCGGGTCGCGCTGCGCGTCGCGTCCGGCGTGACACCCCCCGCCCGACCCCCGGTCGACTGCGCGTCGCGATCGTCGCCGAGTCGTTCGTCCCCGACATCAACGGCGTGACCAACTCGGTGCTGCGGGTCGTCGAGGAGCTCACCGATCGAGGCCACGAGTGCCTCGTGATCGCGCCCGGGCCCGGACCGGAGTCGGTCGAGTCCACGCCGGTCGTGCGGGTCCGTTCGTTCGAACCGCCGCGCGTCGGCGACCTGCGGGTGGGCCTCCCCACCGCGCGGATGGCCGGCATCCTCCGTGCGTTCGAGCCCGACGTCGTCCATCTCGCGGCGCCGGCACTGCTCGGGGCCGCCGGCGCGATCGCTGCGCGCCGCCTGTCGATCCCGAGCGTCGCGATCTACCAGACCGACCTCGCGGCGTTCGCCCGCCGACGCGGGCTCTCCGTCCTGCAGCGGCCAATCTGGCGCTGGCTGTCGTGGGTCCACGGGCAGGCCGACCTGACGCTCGCACCCTCCACGGCGACGGTGTGGAAGCTGCGCGAGCAGGGGGTGGCCCGTGTCGACCGCTGGGCGCGCGGCGTCGACCTGCAGGCGTTCCATCCCCAGCATCGCGATCGCACGCTGCACGCCGACCTCGCGCCACGCGGTGAGGCGGTCGTCGGCTACGTCGGGCGGCTCGCCCGGGAGAAGCAGGTGCACCGCTTGGTGGAGCTCGCGCGCCTCGACGGGGTCCGCCTGGTGGTGGTCGGCGACGGCCCCGAACGGGCCCGCCTCGAGCGGGAGCTGCCCGGCGCGCGGTTCACCGGCCTGTTGCGCGGCCGCCAGCTCTCGCAGGCCTACGCCACCTTCGACGTGTTCGTGCACACGGGGCTGGACGAGACGTTCTGCCAGACGATCCAGGAGGCCCTCGCATCCGGGGTCCCGGTGGTCGCACCGGCGTCCGGCGGGCCGCTCGACCTCGTCCAACACGGCCACAACGGCTACCTCTGGGATCCGGCCGCGAACGGTTCGCTGGCGGGTGCGGTTCGCGAGCTGGCGCAGTCCCCAGGGGTTCGACACCGCCTCGGCGCCGCCGGCCGGGCCGGGGTCGAGTTCCGACCGTGGACGGCGCTGGTCGACGAGCTGCTGGGCCACTACGCGACCGTCTCGGCCCGGGCGGCGCACATCGAGGCGGCGGCAGCATGAACGACCCGAGCGGTCCGGACGATCCGTACGTGGTGATCTCGATCCACGACGTCGCCCCCGCCTCGTTCGAACCGTCCCGTCGACTCGTCGAGCTCGTCGAGGCGATCGGGGCCCGGGCATCCCTCCTCGTGATCCCGGGTCGCTGGCGTGGCCGGGACCTGCGCGGCTCCGCCGACTTCGTGTCGTGGCTGCGCGACGCGGAGGTCGCCGGCCACGAGGTCGTCGTCCACGGGTGGGAGCACGTCGCGGTGCGCGATCATCGGACGACGGTGCGCGCCGGGCGGCGAGCGGTCAACCGGGTGCGCACCCGCGGCTGTGCAGAGTTCTCGTCCCTCGGCGCCGAGGAGGCACGCCGGCGTGCCGGCGACGCTCTCCGGACGCTCGTCGACGTCGGCACCGAGCCGGTCGGCTTCACGCCACCGGGCTGGCTGGCGTCGGCGGCGGCGATGTGGATGTTGCGGGACCTCGGCTTCGACTACACGACCAGCCGCAACGCGATCCACGACCTGAGCGACGGCCGACGGATCGATGTGCCGGCCTACTGTCAACGCGCGGCGAGCCCGCTGGCACGACCCGGTGCGACCGCGGTCGAGAGGATCGTGCGGTCGCGGCTCGGCGGTCGCCGTCCGGTGCGGATCGCCCTCCACGTCGACGATCTCGCCCACCCCCGGCTGGCCCGCTCGGCCGAGACGCTGCTGGCAGCCGTCGCCGCGTCGGAGGTTGTGCCCGTCGTCTACCGCGACGTCGTCCGGTCGACCCGCATCGCCGTCGGCGTCGGTGGCCGCTGATGAGGATCGTCCAGGTCGCCAACTTCTACCACCCCCGGTCGGGCGGGCTGCGCACCGCGCTCGACGCGCTCGCCGCCGGCTACCTCACCCAGGGCCACGACGCCATGCTGCTCGTCCCGGGCGAGCGCACCACCTGGAACGAGGTCGACGGTCGCGTCGTCGTGACCGTGGCTGCGCCACGACTCCCCCGGTCGGGCGGCTATCGGATCGTGCTCGACGCCCGAGCGGTCGCATCGGTCCTTGCCGAGCTGGCGCCGGACGTGATCGAGCTGTCGGACCGCACGACGCTGGCCCGCATCGTCACGAACCACGCCGAGCGCCCACCTGTCGTGCTGTTCTCGCACGAACGCCTCGACCTGCTCGCCGCGCTCCACTCGCCCCTTCCCCGCACGGCGTCGACGCTCACCGGCCGCTGGACCCGTCGACTGCTGCGACGTGTCGATGCCGTCGTGTGTGCGTCCGACTACGCCGCGGCGGAACTGCTCGGCGCCGGTGCCGGAACGATCGATCGGGTCCCGCTCGGCGTCGACCTCGATGTCTTCTCACCGCGCGCCGGTGACGGCGCCGAGCCCGTCCCGCCACGGCGTCCTGGTGTGGCGCGGGCCGTCCACGTCGGACGGCTCGCCGTCGAGAAGCGCCCGGCGGACGCGCTCGACGCGATCGCCGCCCTTCGGGCCGACGGCCGACACATCGAGCTGATCGTTGCGGGCGACGGGCCCGAGCGAGCGGCACTCGAACGCGCCGCCCCGCCCGGCACCGCGTTCGTCGGGCACCTCCGCGACCGTCGCCAGGTCGCCGCGCTGCTGGCCCACGCCGATGTGGCGATCTGTCCCGGCCCGAAGGAGACGTTCGGCCTCGCAGCGCTCGAGGCGCTGGCGTGCGGCACCCCGGTGGCGTGCGTCGGGTCGGGTGCGCTGCGCGAGGTGGTTCCCGCTGCTGCCGGGGCCGTCGCCGCTCCACGGCCCGACGGGCTCGCCCGTGCCACCGCCGACGTCCTCGCCCGCGACCAAGGGGCACTTGCCGCCGCCGCACGGATGCACGCCGAGCGCTACTCGTGGGAGCGGTGTGCGACGACGATGCTCGACATCCACCACCGGGTCGCGGCGCGCCGGCCTCGCGGCGCCGGGGCGATCTCGGCCGGGGAACGAGTCTCGGCGTGACGGTGCTCGAGCGACCCGCGACGGCGCCGCGCACGATCGCCACGCGCCCGCTGCGACCGGGCGACGACACCCGGATCGCCGAGCTGTTCGAGGCCACCGTCGCCCTCGGTCACCCGGCGCCCGCCGGCCTCGTCGGGTTCGAGATCTATCGCCGCATGTGCCTGGGCTGGTATCTGGAGCGAGGCCGCGACGACGCCGCCGTCGCCGTCGCGCCGACCGGGGCGATCGCCGGGTACGCGTTCGTCTGCGCGAACGAGCAGGACCAGACCCGGTTCGCCCGGGAATCGGTCGGTGAGCTGGTCGGCACGATCGGTCGGGCGGCGCTCCGCGGGCGCCTCGACCGGACGTCGCGCCGGTTCTACCAGGGTCGGCTGCGCGATTTGGCGGGCCTGCTGCGCTCGCGGCGCGAACCCGTCGCCGCGGTCCACGCCCATCTGAACGTCTCTGGCGGCCACCGCAGGGGCGACGTCGCGCTGGCCCTCGTCGCCCACATCGACGAGGTGTGCCGAGCTGCCGGCGAGCCGGCCTGGTACGGCGAGGTCAACGAGAAGGTCGGGCGGCGCAGCCGGGCGCTGCAGCGACTCGGGTTCGACGTGCTCGATCGGGTGCCGAACCACACGCTCACGGCGCTGGTCGGTCAACCGGTCGAGCGCCTCACCATCCTCCGCCGGCTCGACGCCGACTGACCTGTTGCATCGGGGTCTGACCCCGATGGAACAGGTGCGGTGGCGCGGTTGGCGTGGTAGCGGGCGATCTTGTCGTGCAGGTAGCGGCCGGCGAGCATCGGCTCGAAGTCCGGCGGCACCTCCCGCCCGGGCAAGGGCTCGATGCGCGCGTCGGCGTTCGGGCTGTGGAAGTAGGCGATGCTGGTGCGTTGCGGGTATGGCGGCTCGCCGGGCGGGGTGACGACCCGGTGCCACGTCGATCGCCAGTGGCCACCGCTCCAGTACGACAGCATGTCGCCCGTGTTGACGTGGAACGCTCCCCGCACCGGCTCGACGTGCGTCCACGCGCCGTGCTCGTCCTGCAGTTGCAGACCCGGCACGCCGTCGGTGGCGAGCAGGGTGATCGTGCCGTAGTCGGTGTGCGCCCCGCCGCGGAACTCGTCGGCGTCCGGCCGCCGGTCGAGACCCGGGTAGCGGTTGACGGTGATCGAGGCCATCGGCCGGTCGATCAGTGGCGCGAAGTAGCCGTCGCCGAGGCCCAGGGCCCGCGCCATCAACGCCAGGATCCGGTCGCTCAGCGACTGCATCGAGGAGCGATACGCGTCCCACACCGTCGCCAGTGCGGACGGTCGCCGGGGCCAGATGTTGGGGGCGAAGAACTCCGCCGCGTCCCGGTAGTACGGCGTGTCGGGGATGCGGTCGAGGCCGGCGTTGAACGTCTCGTTGAGGTCGGCCTTCGTGGCTTCACCGTGGGCGTTGGCTTGAGCGGTGGAGCCGAGGTACGAGTAACCGCGCGGGCTCGACGGGTCGGACGGCGCCGATCGCATCTTCTCGTCGATCGGCAACGCGAAGAACTCGTCCATCGCCTCGAACATCGCCCGGACCGTGCCCTCGGGCACGCCGTGTCCCGTCACGGCCATGAAGCCGACCCGGTGCAGCGCGTCGTCGATCGCCGCCGCTGTGGTGGCGGCGTCGCCACTCGACAGGTCGACGAGCGGGACGTCGATCATCGCCGGCCGCTCATCCGTCGTGCGCGTACACCGCTCGCACCCGGTCGTCGAGGTACTGCCCCGAGGTGACGGGCGGGTAGCGCGGCGGGTCGTCTGCAGAGGTGCAGCTCGGCAGGCATTCGATGACGGCGTCGTAGTTCGGATGGTGGAAGAACGGCACCGACACGCGCGGCGTCGACCGCAACTCGGCGGGCGGCACGCGCACCCGGTGCTTCGTGGAGTTCCAGTGATCGTTGGTCCACCGGGCCATGAGGTCGCCGATGTTGACCACGAAGGTGCCGGGCAGCACCGGCACGTCGACCCATCCCCCGCTGCGTCGATCGACAACTTCCAGGCCGCCGGTGCCGTCCTGGTAGAGGATCGTCAGGGTGCCCCAGTCGGAGTGCGGGCCCTTCCGGTACTGATCGGGTGGCGGGTCGATGTCGACCGGTGGGTAGTAGTTGGCGGTGAGGTTGGTGATGTGGTGGTCGATCGTCGGCTCGAAGATCTGCTCGTCGAGGCCGAGGCCGAGCGCGAACAGGCGCATGAGGTCGGCCGCCAGCTCCTCCATGACGGCGTAGTACTCGAGCCAGACCGCCCGCAGGTCGTCGGGTCGGTCCGGCCAGATGTTCGGCATGCCATAGCGGTCGAACGCTTCGCCGAGTCCGGCGTGTTCGGCCACCCCGGGCTCCCCGAGCCGACACATCGTGAACAGCTCGCAGATGTCGGGCGCGGTCTCGACGTCCTCCCCCGCCGACACGTAGCTCGGCACGCGGTGGAAGCCGCGCAACCCGCGCGCCTCGGGTGCACAGTCGTACTGCTCCTTCCACTCGTCGGGCTGGAGGAACAGGTCGAGCGTGACGTCGTGCACTCGCTGGACGAGTCCGGGATCGACGCCGTGCCCGTCGATCACCAGGAACCCGGACTCACGGCACGCCCGGTCGATCTCGGCGGCCACGGCGCGCCGGGCGGCCGGGTCGCCGGCCCGTGCGGGCGCCAGGTCGATCACCGGGATGTACGCCTCGGTCTCGGTCGGTGCTGAGCTCATGCCATGCTCCGTGTCGTGTCGTTCTCGGACCTGTCGTCCGCCGGCGTGTCGGGCGGCGTGTCGGGCGGCGAGTCGACCGACAGCGCGCCCACGTGTTCGACCAGCTCGCCGAGGATCCGCCGGTATGCGACGCTCAAGCGATCGGCGCGCACGCTCACCTCGTCGCGGGGGTCGGTGCTCACCGCCATGTCGTCGTAGGCCTCCAGGACGACGAGGTCCTCGTCGAGCACTCGGTCCTCGAAGTCGAGCAGGCCGGGCAACTGGGTCTCGGGGTCGGTGAGGTCGTCGCGGGACATCAGCTTGAAGATCCGTGAAGACCCGGCGTCGACCGGCGAACAGGCGAAGAGGAAGCTGACCGTCTTGCCGGTGAGCGGGTGGAACAGCCGGACGATCGCGGCAGTGGGGCCGGCGATCTCCTTGTACAACCGCTGCGGCTGCACGAGCGGGTGCTCGCCCGTGGGCACGAGCGGGTCGTCGTGGTTGCGGTACTGCACCTCGAAGGTCGTGTGTGCCGACCAGCCG